>NZ_JBEZYG010000003.1:0-156044 GCF_040638385.1 Streptomyces sp. NPDC026589 | reverse complement strand
GACCGAACCCACCGGGGACCGAGGACCGCGCCAGGTCGAGATGTCTGTCGAGGACGTCGTCGAGCAGGTCCGTCCGCACGTGCCAGCCGTTCTCGCTCGGGACCGGAACGCGGCGGTAACCCGGGTCCAGGTGCGGGAGATCATCCGCACCCAGAAGCTTCCCGGCGTCGGAAACAACCGCATGAGCCTCGTCCTGAAGCAGCTCCGGGACGCGACAGAAGAGTCAACCGCAGGGAGTGCCGCCAGATGAAGACCTGTTCCCGCTTCGCTTCGCTCCGCGCGGAGCATGAGATGGAGATCAGCTGCATGACCAACCATTCCCGCTGGCACGCTGGTAGACCGGCGGCGAAGTCAAGCGCGCGACAGGCGATTGCAGCGAAACAGCGGATGGCCAAGGCGCTGAGCGGCCACGTCCAGCGGTGCCCCGAATGTGGCTGACGACCGTAAAGCAGCAGGTCACAACCTTCACCAGCCGTCAAGGCAGCAGCTACTTCCTCTCACCATCTGCGCCAGGAGGCACCCCCTTGATTCCTCGTCCGATCCGCTCGTCCTCTCCCACATGTACCGAGGCGAGCGCCTGGGCGGACGTTCTGGTCCGCCGAGGTCTTCTACACGCCGCCGTTCTCACGCCGACCGGCCACTGGCTCATCCAGGAGCAGCCCGACGGACCCGTCCGCTGCTTCGCAGGACCCGCAGAGGTCGTCGACCTGGTTGCGGCCGTCCAGCACCGAATCCGCTCCACGAGGTCCCACCGTCGATGAAGAACCCGAACAAGTACGGCACCGCCCCGGCACCTCAGCGGGAGTCCAACTCGGTCCCGGGGCGAGCAAGTTGGGGCGGAAGCATAGCTTCCGCCAATCCCGCCCCCGAGGGGGCGGGAGGGGACCTGCACCGGGGGGCGCAGGTCCTTGAGGCTTCGACCGGGGGCGGATCGAAGCCGGAGCAGGAGGAGAAGCAGACGCAGCCGCGCACCCGCCGAGAGCGCGCTCCTCGCACCCGTCAGCGACCGCGTCAACCGCCCGAGAAGAAGCGCCTGCGCCAGCCCGCCACGCGATTCAACGAAGACGAATACGCCCTGATCAGATCCGCCGCCGCCCGCTGCAAGCTGTCGGTCGCCGGGTTCCTCGCCCGTGCCGCACTCGCCGCCGCACGCGACCTCGACCGCACCAGCGCCGAGATCGCCGACGAACGCGAAGTGATCACCGCCCTGTTCGACAGCCGCCGACGGCTCGGCTGGGCCGGAAGCAACCTCAACCAGATGACCAAGGCCCTCAACTCCGGCGCAGACGCTCCCCAGCTCGAAGCGGCCATCGTCGCCGTGCGGCGTGCAGCCGACACCGCCCACGAGGCCCTGACACGGCTGATCAAGCAGCACGGATCATGATCCCCAGCGTCAACCCGTCAGGGTCGGACACCCGGGGTCTCCTCTACTACCTCTACGACACCGGTAAGTACGAGGACCACATCGACCCCCACCTCGTCGCCTCCTTCGACGGCATGTCCCCCGACCCGGGCCGCGACACGAACGCCACCCTCACCGACCTCCAGCAGCTCTTGGACCAGCCTGTGATGGCCCTGGCCAAGCACGCCCGACCGGCCAAGCACGTGTGGCACACCTCCGTACGCGCCGACCCCGGCGACCGGATCCTGTCCGACGAGGAGTGGGCCGGCATCGCCCGCCGGATCGTCGCCGCCACCGGCATCGACCCCGGCGAGGGGCAGCCCGGCTGCCGCTGGGCCGCCGTACGGCACGCCGACGACCACATCCATATCATCGCCACCCTCGTCACCGAGGACGGCCATCGCCCCGACGACTTCCGCTCCGGCGCCCGCGCGCAGGCCGAAGCCCGGCTCATCGAGAAGGAACTCAGTCTCCACCAAGTGGCGCCCGGCGACGGCACGGCCGCGCAACGGCCCACCAAGGCTGAACTCCGCAAGGCCGAACGGCAGGGCCGGGAGCGAACCGCCCGCGAGGAGCTGCGCGAAACCGTACGACGCGCAGTGGCCGGCGCCACGAGCGACGAGGAATTCTTCGGTCGGCTCGCCGCCGCCGGTCTCCTGATCCGCAAGCGCACCGCACCGTCCGGCGACCTGCTCGGCTACAAGGTGGCCCTGGTCGGTGACGTCAACGCCCAGGGCGAGCCGGTGTTCTACCCCGGCGCCCGCCTCGCCCCCGACCTCTCGCTGCCCCGCATCCGCGAACGCTGGTCCACCGATGGCGAGGCCACTCACACTGCCCAGAAGGAGGAGGCGAGCCGTACGGGACCAAGCGCTCCAGCCGCAGCACGCCGGGGCACGACCGCTGCCGTCTGGCAAGCCATCCTTGTCATCGAGCATGGCGACGACGCCGTCGCCGCCGCCCACATCGCCGCCGCCGGCGAGGTCCTCGATGCCCTCGCGAAGACGTCGGCGGCACACACCCGTCGCGAACTGCACGACGCCGCAACGGCCTTCGAGCGAGCCTCCCGCTCGCACGTCCGCGCCCTACGCGGGCACGATCGGGCACTGCGGCAGGCCGCCCGCACCCTCGTCCAGGGCGGGCCCGCTCTCGGCCGCGGGGAGGACGGAGCGACCACAGCTATGGCGATCGACATGCTGTTCTTCCTGATCTCCGCGACCGCGCACTGGCATGCGAGGAAGGGCCACGCCCAGCAGGCCGCCGCCGCCCGACAGGCCGCCGAGCATCTCCGCAACGCCTATCGGACGGCCGCCGCCCACCCCCTCGCTGCACTCCACGAGCGCGGCCGTCATCTGGGCCGCGCGGTGACCGTACGGCAGGCCGGGATACTGCGAGATGCGGTACCGGCCCTCGCCGAGCGGGTGCTCGGCGAGCCGGGCTGGTACGCGCTCGCTGCGACTCTCACCGACGTCGAAGCAGCCGGACACGATCCGGTCGAGCTGCTGGGCGATGCCGCCGGGCGGCGGGAACTCGCCACCGCCGAGTCGGTCTCCGACGTTCTCGTCTGGCGGCTGCGCCGGGCTGCGGGCCTGCCTGCCGACACCAGCGACCAGCTGAGCAGTAGCCACGGACGCAAGTCCTCGGCACCCACGGTGGGTGAGCGGGCGGCCAAGCGGACAAAGCCCCGGCGCGGGAGACCGTGACTGTGGATTGTGTGAATTGAAGCGGGTGCGGGAGTTAGGGCACGATCATGTTGCGTGCAGGACAAAGCGAGGGAGGACGAGCAAGGTGTTCGAGCGAATACGCCGCCGCCGCACCACGGGACCCAGTGAGACGGAGCGCCGGCACTTCGAGATGTGGGCGCGGCTGGAGGGCCAGGTGCCGCCGGAGGTGGAGCGGGCGCGAGCCGAGCTGCTGCGGGCCGCGGAACCGACCATGCAGGTGGACGACTTCCCCCCGCCGGAGCTGCGAGTCCCGAGCCACGACCAGCTGGACGGGCGGATGATGGCATGGCCGTGGCCGATCGTGCTGGACGAGGAGCTGGTCGCCTGCGCCGAGTGCGGGACGTACCGGGACTGGCTCGTCCTCTCCACCCGCGACCAGGTCTGGCTGCGCTGCCGTACAGGCCATCAGCAGCACGAGCCGCGCCTCGACACCGCCTGGTACAACAGGAACGCCGGCCCCGCAGACGCGTCTCACGCCACGTTCGAGGACGGCCTCCGGCACCTCGGCCACTGACCCCCACTCCTACGACCCCAACGGGCGATGGGCCCGTACTGCCCAACCGTCACCTAGCTTCAAGGGGTCGTTCCTCCATGCGCGTACGCGTCACCGCCACTGCCCTCGGCATCACCGCCCTCGCCGTCCTCGCCCTGCCCGCCTGCTCCACCGAGGCGCAGCCCGCCTCCGTCTCTTCCCCGTCAGGTGGTGGGAAGACGGCCAGCGCCGAACAGACCGAGGCTCCTCTCTCCTCCGCCGTGCTGGAGGAACGCCTGCTCAACGAGAGCGATCTCGGCAGCGGCTACACACGCAAGCCCGAACAGCCCGCCCAGCACGACGACGTCACCGTCCTCGGCTGCCCTGCACTCAACGACCTCGGCGGCGACGCGGCCACAGGAGGATCACTCGACTTCACCCGGCAGGCGAAGACCACCTTCGCCTACAACGGCAGCAGCTCCTCGGAGATCTCCGAGGAGCTGTACAGCGACGCACCCGCCAAGCTGTCCGTCGGCGCCAGCCGGATCTACGACGCGATGACCGGCTGCCCGCAATACCAGGTCCTCGTCGGCGACTCGGCGATCGACATCACCACGCAGAAGGTCCCCGCGCCGCAGCTCGGCGCCGAGCGGTGGAGCCAGTTGATGACCTTCTCCGTCGGCGGACGCGACACCGTGGTGAAACAGTCCGCGATCCGCGACGGCAGCGTGCTGGTCATCATCTCCGGCTCGCCAGCACTGGTGGACCGGCACATCGACAGCGCCCTCACCAAGGCCGCTGCCCGCTGAACCTGACTGGTTCCGCGCGCCCCGGCTCCGCTCTGCGGGCCGGGGCTCTGCTGCATCTCACGAGGGCAGGTCAGCTGCCCACCGCAGCCCCCGTCGGCTGAGACGCACGAAGCCCGGCTCCCTGGTGGAGGAGGCCGGGCTGCGCTGGATCGGACACCGGTCGCTTCGACGCACTGTGCTCACGGGTTAGGCGAGGCGGGCGGGGGCCGTGGGCGCCACTCCCACGTTGGGGCTCGGGGCCCGGGGTTGGCTTCGGGCGTACCACGGTCCGCCCGCCTCTCCCGCTCTGGCCGAGAGCGGGGGCCTTCACCGCCGTACGGTGAACGCCTCCGCCCTCGGACCGAGCGACTGCACACGTCCGGTCATCACGTTCGACGTCGGCCAAGGACGTGCCGATAGATCGTTTGCCTGCTCACCCCGAATGCCTGTGCCGTGTCGGTAACGCTCACGCCGGGGGCAAGCAACATGCGCTGGGCGCGCACAATCTGCTCCTCGTCCAGTGGCTTACCGCGCCGAACACCACGAGCGTCGACCGCGGCCGGGTCGTACCCGAACGCGACGGCGTCGTCGTAGGGCGTGCCGGAGGCCATGCAGTGGTAGAGACACAAAAGGATCTTGCGCCCCAGCTTTCTCAGCGCCGTAGCGTGAGCATCACCAGCCGTTCGATGCCGCCGGTAGTACATCTCGGCTCCTGGCGAGTGGTTGGTCATGGAGAAGGCCGCCTTGTGAACGGTGCTCCTCAAGTGCGTGGACGATGCGCGGCGGAAGGACACTCGGACGATCTGGCCGGACGACCAGGTGACCGGACTCGCCCCGGCGTAGGCAGCGAGGGCGCGTCCGCTGCCGAACCGATCAACGGGCTGATCGCCGATCTCCGCCAGCAGGTAGGCACCGAGCGTGGTGCCGATACCCGGCAGACAGGAGACCAACTGGTGGTACGGGTGGGCGGCATAACGCTGCTCCAGGTCCCGTGCCAGGACGTCGGTCCGCTCGACCGCCCGATCGAGGACAGCAAGATAGTGCCTGATCCGAACAGACTCGGCGTCTTCGACATGCGGATCGAGCAGCATCACCGGGCGACAGAAGAGCATGCGGAGACGCTCGGCTTCGTCCTCGACCGTCCGAGTCCGGCCCGCCGCCTCCAGTATCGCCCCCAGGCGCTTTCGGTCGAGCCCGGCTGCGGACCGGGGGCTCGGGGCGGCAGCAAGGACGGCTCTCGCCTGGGCACTGCGCAGCCCGCCGACACCAGCGGGCCACGCCGATACGGCAGCCGGCCAGATCCGCATGAGCGCGGCGCGCACGGAGTGGAGAGCTTCGACCCTGTCCTCCACGGCCGCCCGGTGCGCGTGTGCCACCACCCGCAGCGCCTCTGCCTCCGGCGAGTTCAACACGACCGGCCGGAACTCTCCCGCGAGGGTCATCGAGGCGATCAGCCTCGCGTCGGCGCGATCCGTCTTGGACGTCCCGAACGCGGCGCGGTGACGAGCAGCGCGGGTGGGATCCACATGAACAACCTGCAGTCCCGATGCTGCCAGGGACCGGGCGAAGAGGATTCCCACGTCCTCTATACCGGTGATGGTCCCTCGCCACCTGCGCCCAAGTGGTGCCAGGAACTCCTTGTAACGGGCGACCGGGTCCGGAGCCTCGGCATAGATGATCCGGGTTTCCCCGAGAACGGATCCGGACCGGTCGAGGACGGCCACGTCCAGCCACCGGTCCGACCAGTCGCAGCCTGCGTACAACAAGTACCCACCTCCACATAGCAAAAGCACTCCGACAGACCGGTGGTGTGCGGCGGGAGACCGCCGCACACCTCAGCCGGCAGGGGCGCGCAGGAGTCGGTCCCGCGTGCTCTCGGGAAGAACCCGGCGCAGGACCGGTGCGCTGGAGGTGAGTGCCTGCGCGAATGAGGCGACAAGGTCGTGCGGCACACCGGCGCTGAAGGAGACGACCCACAGGAGAGGCCGACCCATTACCGGCTCGGAGAACGCCTGCCATCCCCGGGGCCCCATGTCATCGGCTTGCAGCGTCAGCGCGCGCGGGTCACCGTCCTGGATGAGGGGCGACACCTCGCCGAGTCTGATCTGAGACGTGAGGGTGGCGTCCATCGCACTGGCGTCGGGCTGGTCGGAGTCGCGGAACCACCCGTGCGCGGTCACCGCGTCGAGGACCAGCTCGGGGCCACCGAGCGGGAGGGCGGGCTGTTCGCGGGCGTCGAGCGCGAACAGAAAGTCCACGATGACCTCGCCCGGTACGTCGAGGGTGAAGTGGGCCGACCACGCAGCGAGCGGGGAGCTGGTGTCCGCGCGCGCGGAGACCTGCCAGGCGACCGGCCGCTCACCCAGCTCCAGTGGCTCGTCCGGCAGGGACCATTGGGCCCACCGGAGGGTGTCGGGACTGATGTGCAGGACGGTGCTGCGCAGGACCTTGCGGTCCTTCGCTGCCTCCTCCGGCATGCGTTGTCCGCGGACAATCGTCAGGCTCGACCAGCCGAGGCCGGCAAGGGCGTCTGCGACGGTGTCGTAAAGACGTCCGTCGTCCCCGGCAAGGTGTCGGGGGCCGACCCAGTACGCGGACGGGTCGTGTGGGCGATCGGGGTACAGAGGCGCCTCCAAGGCTAAGTGCGGTTCGCGCCGGCAGAGCGACGGGCGCGGCGTAGGGGTGGCTGTACTGAGGAGTGCCAGGCCAGTTCGACGGCGACCTCGGGCGGGAGGTGCCCGAGCTGCGTGTCCGCGTCCCGTCCTTCGGCGAGGTAGACAACGGGGTGACCGGTCTGGTCCGCGGACTGGATGACCTGTTGCGGACGATGGGCCATCGGGAAGAATGGGTTCATCGCCAAACGCAGCCGGGCGCTCGGGTCACAGGCGGACAGAAGCTCGATCGCTTCGCCAACGGTCATTTCCTTATCCACTACGAGGGGCCTCCTTGTTCTGTGAATTCAAGGGAGGGCGGCCGAGTCGGATGCCCCCAAGCGTTCGAGGCATCGACGGGCTGGGCGGTCTCCAGGACGCGGGCTACGGCGGCGGCAACGATGTCGGCCGGCGTCTCCCGGTCGAAAGATGCCTGGTAGCCAAGCTCGTCTCCGGTACCGGTGACGACGAGCTTCCATCCTTCTCTCGGCGAGCCTCGGCGGCCCTTGGGGTACCAACCCAAGTAGAAGCGGCCGTCCTTGCTCGCCACGTGGACGTCGGCGCGATCGTCCACTATGAAGTGGAAGTTCTCGGCGGAGAAGAGATCCGTCACGTCGCACGGCTGGCCAGGGCCGAGCGACCATACGTGCAGCCGTAGATCCTCGATCGTAGTCGCGAATCCGACCGGGCGGACGGGAGCCACAGTCACGGGCGTCACCTCTCTGACCTGTGGTTTTCCGGGAAGGTCGTCTACGTTGACATGCCCCTGACCTCGTTGGCCAGTCTTTCCGCGATCTTTCATGTCTGCCCCGGGCGAACTGCCACACGAGGCCACCGGGCCCCGGAGAAATTGGTCGAGAAAGTCCGGCCCGGACGTCATCAGAGCAGGTGGCTCGCGGCTCTTCATAGTGATCGGCCGCTGCACGTACAGGGCGTTCAACGGCCGGACTCGAATCAGGAGGTTGGGCCGTGGAGACTTTCGGTGTGGTGGCAGTGTTCACACGAATGACAAGGCCCGACAAGCTGCAGGCTCAGCCTGCCAGCTCTGCGGGCACGAGCCGATCTCGGCCTCTCAACTTGAGAGTGCCCACATCGTCCCGGCCTCGCGCGGCGGCAGCGCACCGCCTAGCACTCCAGCTGTAGATCGCGATCTTCGAAGTGTGCGGTCTGCCGGGCGGCGGTAGCGGCCAGCTTTGGACGTGGTGGCTGTGTCGGGCTGGCGCGTAGGGTGCCGGGATGATCGCGATGCCAGAGGAGTTCGCACAGAGCACCGTCGACCGCGAGGGGGAGGCCGGGGCGGTATGGCTCGCCGAGCTGCCTGGGATCGTGGAGGAGTTGCTGGGGCGCTGGGGGTGCGTACCAGATGGCGAGGTCATGCACGGGGGTGTTGGCGTCATCGTTCCGGTACGCCGACGGGCTGAGGAGAGCGCCGTGCTGAAGGTGTCGTTTCCGCATCCCGGCAATGTCCATGAGCCGGATGCGTTCGTTGCGTGGGGCGGGTGCGGCGCCGTCCTGCTGCATGAGCGCGACGACGAGCACTTCGCAATGCTGCTGGAGCGGGTTCAGCCGTCGACCTTGGCGGAGGTCGAGGACGGCGACGAGGTGGTGACGGTCGCCGGGCGGCTCAATCGCCGCCTGGCTATCCCCGCACCGCCCGGCCTGCCTCGGCTGCGTGAGCAGGCTGATGCCTGGGAGGAGCAGCTGTGCAAGGACGCTGATGAGCTGACGCATGCGCTGCCGTGTCAGGTGCTGGGTGCCGCCGTGGCGACCGTTCGGGAGCTGGGGCGGGCCCAGCCGGACACCCTTATCCATGGCGACTTTCATGCCCGGAACATCCTGCGTGCCGGCCGGGAGCCATGGCTGGCTGTCGACCCCAAGGGGTACGTGGGAGATCCCGCCTATGACGGCGGCACGCTGCTGAAGTCTCGCGCGCTGACGCTCCTCGAAGCGGATGACCTGTGCGAGGCTGTCCACCGCGTCTTGGACGTCTTCGCCGAGGCCGCGGAACTCGACCGTGAACGCGTCCAGCGGTGGGCCCAGTTCCATGCCGTCCAGGCTGCGTTCTGGGGTCGGCGCCACGGCTTTCGTATTGCCCGCAGCGGACCGCGACTGGACTGGCTCACCGAATTCGCCGACCGCCTGGCGAAGTTGCTCACCGAACGCTCGTAGAGCACCGGCGACAAGCCGCATCCCAGACATGATGATCGCGATCTACAGCTGGAGTACTAGTCGCTTTCCCGTCCACGGTGGCCACATCATTCGACGGACGGTGCGCGAGCCTCGTTGTAACGATGGTTCAGTCGGTTCGGCCAGCCGAGAGGGGCAAGTGGTTTCTCAGTACCGTGGATCGCCGGCGGCCAAGCAGTCGACGGAGCCAACTGTTGGCGCCGCCCTGGTATCGGACCAGAGTGTCCGTCCGTAGGGCCCGGATCCACAGCGGGGCACCGATCACGATGCGGTGTACGTCGTTGAGGCCCATGTCCGCCGCGAGCTCGTTGGCCCAGCGGCTGTCTTCCAGCACGACATCGGCGTAGACCTCGGCGCACCACTGAGCCTGGCGGTCGTGGCCGAGGGTGTAGCCGCGGGTCCAGGGTCGCCCGTCGTGTGCGCCGCCGCGCTGTTCCCCCTGCTGCACTGCGATCTTGAGGGCTTCCACGGCTCGGGACTGGTCGTCGTCCCACTGCCAGGTGTTCTCAGTCCCTCGCGTGCGCAGCAGTTCCTCGATCGCAGGGGCCGCGGACGAGACCCAGCCGTCGTCGATCGCGTCTCCGGTGCGGAAGCCTTCGACGTGTTCCATGCTGCCGAAGAGGACGATATCCACCGCCCGCCCCTCGTGGCATCGGGTGCGGGTGTGGCAGAGCACGGCTTTGTTCGCCGCGTAGTTGCCGACGAACTCGGCGAATTCCACGTGTCCGGTGCCCTGTGTGTAGGAGACCGGCGTGGGGCCGTCGAATACGGTGGCAGCGAGGGGCCCTAGCCTTCGGAGGATTCTCTGGGCTGTGCGCAACCGGTTCTGGGAGCGTGTTCGCTCGCCGATCTGGAACTGCGTCATGGGCAGGCTAAGCGTGAAGGACCATTGCCAGCCGCGTTCCAGTGAAAGGCCAATCTCCTCGGCCACGGCGCGAACCCGGCGCTCGGACCAGTACAGGTACCGTCCGGTATCGCGTTGCGCCGCCATTCCTGCCACGGGTCCCTCGTCCTCTGTTCGCCGGTCGCTCGTTTTACCAGACCTTAGGCGCTCCACCGGGTGCGGTGCCGGGCTTCCCGAAGTACCTGCGGTGGTCTGCGTTTACCGGCTATACGCAGTTGACCCCCAGGAGGAATCCCGGGGGTCAACTTACGAAGGTGTGAGGGTGGGCTAACTGGTCGCGTCAGCGTCGGTCGGCGAAGCCGCCGCCGACCGGCGACGCCGGGACGCGATCACGGTCGCAATGCCGCTGGCGACGAGCAGGCCAGCACCCCCAATGATCCACGGTGTGGCGCCGGCGCCCGTGCTGGCGAGGGAGCCCTTGGGCGCCGGAGCCGTGGGGGGCGTGTCGTCCTTGTCGTCCTCCGAGGCTGGCGTAGTGGCGTTTGAGGAAGTGGGCTGCGGGGGGCTGCTCTTCGCCGGTGCGGGGTTCGCTGCGCGGGGCGATTCCTCGTTCGGCTTGTCCTCCGGTGTCGACGGCGTGCTGGTGGGCTTGTCCGACGGATCGGGCTGCGGGTTCGTCGCAGTCTTCGTGTTGGTGACCGTCACGGTGACCGGGGCGCCGGGGGCGGCGGTGAACGTCTTCTTCGGCTTGTAGAGGTCGTAGCCGTGGGGTGCCTTGATCTGCTGGACCCAGAAGTGGCCCGCACGGCTGGAGATCGGCAGTTCGCCGGACGCGGTGCCCTTCGGGCCGGTGGTGAGGGTGAGCAGGGTCGTGTCGCCGCTGCCGACGTTCACGGTCGAGCCGGGCAGGAGCTTGCCGGTCTTGTCGTCCGCGGTCTTCAGGACGAGCTGTGCGGCCTTGAACGGGTCGGTGATGGTGAGGCGGGCAGTGACCCCAGGGGCCACGATGACGTCCTGGTCGGCGACGACGTCGTGGATCGGGCTGCCCGAGGTGGTCTCCGTGAGGCGGTACACGCCCGGTGCGAGGTCCGGGAAGGTGAGGTCTCCCTGGGCGTCGGTCTTTCCGCGTCCGGATTCTTGGCCGGCAGCGTCCAGGAGGAGGAACTCCGCTCCGGCGAGGAGGTCTCCGGCTGGGTCCTTCTTGGTGATGGCGATGCTGCCGGCCTCGGGCGCTGAGTTCTCGGTGGGGGCCTGGGAGGAGGGCGTCGGCTCGGTGGACTGAGCGGTCGCGGATGGCGCCCAGGTGAGGGTGCCGGTCACGGCGGCGGCGAGGGCGGCGGAGCGGATCGCGCGGCGGATGATGCGGGCGTGCAAGGGGAGGAGTGCTCCTTGATGAGGCGGGTGAGGTCAGCGGGTCCGGCTGCGGGTCGCGCCGACGGGCGGCGGGACCGCGGGTGAGGGAGCAGTCGGCTGTGTTGCTGTCGCAAAGTAGAGGTGCTGTCGGGATTGAAGCGGCACGTCCTTGACTGCGCGATGGACCGGCTCGGTCGAGACCAGCGAAGCGGTGAGGGCGGCAGCGAGGGAGGCAGGTGTGCCGATGGAGAAGCTCGCGGACCAGAGCCGGTCGCCCGGAGACCCGGCCCAGGCGGTCCACGCCGGCTTGCGCGTGCCCATGTTGGCGTACCGGTGCTGTACGGCGCCCAGGCCGTCGGGGGAACGGAAGTTCTGCGTGCCGTTCGTCTCGACGCTGTGGCTCCAGCCACGGGCGAGCAAGGTTTTGTACGCCTCGTAGGGTGCCGTGGCGTCCTCGAACAGCACGCCCTTGCTGCTGTCCCGGTCTTCCAGATACAGATCGAGCAGCTCGATGTGCACGTCGCTGAGCACTTCGACGGGGGTGGTGGCGTCGAAGGTGATCCGCCAGGCTCCGGGGCCGGACGGAGCGCGCTTGGCTCCGATGGTCCATGTGCCCGATCCGGGCACGTCGGGTTGAGGTTCAAAGGTGGTCCACAGCCGCAGGCATGGGCTCATGGCGGCGGCCGGGCCTCCTTCCTCCTCTCGGTGGAACGGCCAGCTCTGGTCGGTGGGGACGCCCCAGACCCGGCGGGGGGCTACGGGGCCCGGGCCGGCCAGGTGGCGGGGAAGGACCTTCACTTTCTGGTCGGGGGCGAGGTTCGTCAAGGGGTCAGGCGGCACGGGATCTCCTGCCCGGGGTGGCTTCGCCCGGCGGTGGGCGGGACGGACAGGTCAGCGGGCGGGGCCGCCGGTTCGGGGTCTGGCCGGTGTGCTGATCGCCTGGGCGGGGCGACCGGCGGCACCGGCCGGCGTGGGCGCCTTCCAGGCTCCGGAGATCCAGGCGTCGGTGTACTGGACGATGGCGCTGCGCAGCCTGCGGAGGTCGGCGCCTTCCCATGGCGGGGGTCCGCTCTCGGTGCCCCGGCGGAAGGTGCCGGGCCATGCCGTCCCGCTGGTGGTCGCGTCACGGTGTCGGAACGTTTGGTGGTCGGTGAACCTCAGGACGATCTCGTCGATCGGTCCCTGCTCGACGTGGAGGAGCTTGAGGCGCAGGCCGTCGTAGGAGTGCGTGTAGATGCCGGGGGTGAAGTCGATGCGCAGGCGCAGGGGCGATCCGGGTACGGGTGTGGCGATGTAGCTGTCGCTGACCACGGTGCCGGTGAAGGGCAGGCCGAGTTCGTCGAAGAACTCCTTGGCGTGTACGGACAGGGAGGGTCTCCATGTGTCTCAACGGCGTGTCAGAGCCGGGCGACTGGTCGTGGTGCTCCAGCGGGGGACGCTGACGGCGGGGAGCGGTGCCAGGCGGCGGGCGACTGCGTGGCGCACGTCGAGCGGTGTCGGGGGCCGTGCGCGCTCTGGAGTGACCGGAGTGACCGTGGCCAGGTCCTGGACGTAGCTGTACGTCTCCTCTCTCCAGCGGACGAGGGGTGCCGGGTCGGCGACGCACTCGGTGACGGCGCGGAGCAGAGCGATGGGGGTGTCGGTGGAGGCCGTGGCGTACCAGGCCGGGGCGTTGATGCTGTTGCCCGCCCAGAGCTGTCATCGGGCGTCGCGCATAGTCAGCTCGCCCCCGGGGTCGAGCGTTCCGGTGGTCAGCTCCAGGGCGGCCAGCTTGTCCGGTGACTGGACGGCGAGGACACCCCATCGGTTCGATTCGAGGTTCCAGCCGCCCCTGATGAGCGGTACGACGGCGAAGAACGGGTCCCGGTCCGGGTGGTCGGGGATGGGTGCGGCGAGGTAGGCGTCGGGGCCCTGCTCGTACAGCTCGGCAAGCTTGTGGGTGAACGCCGTGACAATCTCGGTGGGGCAGCTGTCGTTGAAGCAGACCCCCCAGGCGGGCTTGCCGAAAGGATCGCTGAAGCCGCTGATGCGCCACAGGCCGTCGTCTTCCCATTCCGGCAGGTAACCGAGGCGCACGCGCCGGTCGGGGGCGGTGACGAACACGTTGCCGAGCCTGTCGTGCTGGAGGTCCCAGCCGATGTCCGTGAGGGGTTCGAGGGCGGGATCCCCGGTGCAGAGGGCCGCGGCGAGGTGGCGGGGTGAGATGAATACGTCGCCGTCGAGGTCAGTATCTGTGCTGATGCGGGGCCGCCTTCAGGAGAAACAGGTAGTCGGGTGGTTCACCGCGCCGGGCTGGTCGGGCGCTCGGGCTCGGTGTGGGTGTCCACCTCGATGGCTATGTGGTCCAGGGCGAGGGCGATGCGCTGCTGGGCGATACCGGCGGTGGGAGCCGTGATGAGGATGTGGCCGATGCGGGCCGTGTCGACGTCGCCGATGGGCGGGAGGACCGCGCGGTCGCCGGCATCGCGCAGCCAGCGCACCTCCTCGACCCATTCCGTGGTCTGGGCGAACGAAGCGTCGATGGAGCGGCGGGCGATCGTTCCGGCCGTGTCCGGGTAGAGGAGCCGAATGGCCGCTGCCTGGCTGCGGGTGGGCGTCAGGTCGGGTGCGGTGCCGCATGCCAGATCGGCGGCGATCCGTGGCAGATCGAGGCCGGTGGCGAGGAGGACCAGACGGCCGATGAGATCGCCGCCGATCCGGCCGTTCACCTCGATGATGCGCGGGCCGCGGTCGGTGAGGCGAAGCTCGACGTGCTGAATGCCGGTGCTGATTCCGAGGGCGCGTACGGCGGCGGTGGCCACGGAAGCCACCTCGGCGAGCAGTGGATCGCGGGCATCGACCGAGTGGGCGATCTCCTCGAAGTACGGTTCGAAATCAACCGTCTTACGGGTGACGGCAACTGCGGCGGTGATCCCTCGGTGCGTGACGCACTCGACCGAGACTTCCGGGCCGTCGAGGAACTCCTCGACGAGTACCTCGTCGGACTCGCTGCCGATCCCCTGGGTGCCGGCGAACGCGAACGCGTATGCGTCTGGCAGCTGGCCGGAGCTGTCGACGCGCAGTACCCCGAGGCTGCCCGCGTTGGAGGCGGGCTTGAGGACCACCGGATACCCGATGGAATCAGCCGCGAGCAGGGCCTCCATCATCGAGTCGGCGCGGATCGAAGCGGCCGACCCGACGCCGTGTTCGTGCAGAAGTGCCCGCGTCCGCCCCTTGTCCCGGCAGGCGCGCATCGACTCGGGGTCGGAACCCGGCAGGCCCAGGATCCGGGCGAGGTGGGCGGCGGGGACGAGCTGGTACTCGTCCCAGGTGAGTACACCGGCCACGTCGTGGCGGGTGGCGAGGATGCGGCCTGCGGTGATCACGGCATCCGGGTCGCTCATGTCAGCGATCTCCCAGTCGGCGACCAGTTCGTTCTGCCACGTCGGCCGTGCGTCTGAGACGAGGACAATCCGGTAGGCGGCGGCCACCTGCTCCAGGCAGTAGCGGCGATAGACCTCGTCACCGGAGGAGACAACGAGAACGGTACGAGAGGACGAGGACAAGCAGTTACTCCGGGAATGTAGAGGTAGGCAAGGATCCGCCGAGCGTCTCGGCGAAGTGGCGGGGCGAGAGTGTTCAGTGCCCGGCGAGTTCATCGGCGGCGGCCGGCAGGCGAGGCGGGGACGGACGCGGGCCGGGGGATGCCGTCCGCACCAGCGCTCCGCCTGCCCGTAGTGGCGCCGCTACGAGCTGCTGGTACCTGCGGGACGGGAGCGAGGGTCGCGAGCTGGGCCAGTCGGCGAGGGAAGTTGCGCGCCTCGCGGACGACAGGGGCGGGGTTGACGAACTCAGCGGCCGTCGCCGCGATCAGGTGCTTCGGGGTGCGCGCGGAGAAGACGAACTCGGCGCGGGTGCCCCAGCCGGGAGGGCCGGCCCACAGCGTCACCGCATCTGCGGTGGGGTCACTGTTGACGATGTCGATGGTCGCGCCCGCCAGGTTGTCCGGGGAGACGATGTTGACGAGGCCCCGGGCCAGGGGTTGGCGCTCCCATCCGGCATCGAGCAGGGGCTGTACCCCGTCGGTCCATCGGTAGGAGCTGGACTTCAGGAACGTCTCGCTCTCGGGGTCGTACTCGGCAGCCAAGGCGCTGGTGAGGCCGTGCACGAGCTCGGGGGGTGTGTTCTGGTTGATGCGTGCTGTCCACGTAGCTGCCGATACCGCGTCCTTGGCGGCGCTGATCTGCCAGATGTCGTAATCGTCTCCGAACCAGCCGATCTTGATGCGGTGGTCCGGCGACGCGATGACGAGCTGGCACTCTCCTTCGTCCAGGTGGTAGTGGGGCCAGTGGGCGACAGGTTCAAAACTGGGGTCTGCGTGACCGGGCAGCCCGGCGAGGTAGCGGGGGAAGACGTGGACATCTCCCTCGGGCGTGTGGATGGGTTCGGGCATGCACTTCCGTCGGTTGTTGAGCTGGGCAGGGCAGCCGCCCTTACGGGCTGCGTCGGCGGCGGATCTCGATGGCGGAGGCCCATTCGGGGTGGTCGGTGATCAGCCTCCGGGCGTACAGGGCGGTGTAGTTGTTGTTGAGGCCCTTCACTCCGCTGGGCTGTTGCCAGCGCAGGGCCTCGAACAACGCCTTCATGCCGATGCGCGTGGCGCCTGCGGCCAGCCGGCGGGCGACGAGGCTCTGCAACCGCACGTATATCCACGGATGTTCGGTGTCGAAGGCGTGGAACCTCTGGGTGATCGTGGGAGTACATGTGCCGTGATCGGGGTGGTGACCGAGGCCGAGGTCAGGCAGCTGCTGCTGAGTAGGGGGCATGGGCGCCGAGGGTTCCTTGCGTCTCAGGGGTGTCGGGCGGGTGCGCGCAGACCGGGCAGCGTGCGCAGTCGGGTGAAGGCCGTGGCCAGTCCCAGGGCCTGGAGGATCGCGGCGCCGGTGATGGCGTGGCCGAGGTGGTCGGGTGGTACGGCGGCGACCAGGAGGCCCGCGACGGGGAACGGGGCCAGGAGCAGGAGGGCGGTGACGGACAGGGTGCTGCCGAACACGTCGGCCGGGATCAGCTGGGAGCGCAGGGTGCGCAGGACGACGACCATGCCGCCTTCGCCGGCCATCAGCACGGCGATGAGTAGCAGGTAGCCGTTGTAGGTGTGCGCCTGGGAAACGGCCAGGGTGGCGGTCGCGGCGATCGTCGCGGCCACCGCTCCGACGGCCCACAGGCCCCATCGGTCGATCGCGGTTCGGGTGGCGGTGATGGCGAGGAGGGACGCGACGGCGGCGGCGGACCAGATGAGCCCGGCGTCCGCGCTGGAGCGGCCCAGGTCGGTGACGATGATGATCGGCATCGCGGCCTGCAGTACCCCGGCGGCGAAGTTGCTGAGAGCCAGCCCGGCCACGAGCCAGACCAGAGCCGGCAGGGAGCGGAGCGTGGACCAGCCGGTCCGCAGCCCCCCGGCGATGGACACCGAAGAAGTTGCTGCTGTGAGCGTGTGGCGGGGTACGAGCACGGTGCCCAGCAGGGAAAGGCCCGCCAGGATGCTGAGCATGCCCACCGCTCCGCTCCAGTGCAGGAGGAGTCCGGCCGCGACGGGGCCGGCGAGGGTGGCGGTCTGATCGATCGCCATCAGCACCGACTGCACCCGGTGAGCACGGCGTCCGGCCTGGCGGCTCGCTGCTCCCCCAGCCGTTTCGGAAGCGATGAAAGTGCACTCGGTCGCGATGCCGCTCACGGCGGCCAGCACCATCACCGTGACCGTTCCCGTCGGCCCTCCCGTGCTCGTAGAGAGGACGAAGGCCGCCGTCAGCACCACGAGCGCTCGGGCGAGCGCGGCCAGGCGGAACACTCGTGCGACCCCGTACCGGTCGACCAGGGTTCCGGCCGCGGCGAACGCGGCGAGCCGGGGGATCCATTCCAGGGCGAACGCCAAGCCGGTCAGCACCGGGGAGCCGGTGGTCGCCAGGACCAGCAGCGGGATCCCGTAGGTGGTCATGGCGGAAGCGGCGGCGTCCGCTGCCCGCGGTACGTAGAGGCCCGCGACCACGCCGGGGGCAGGGGGTTTCGCGTGCTGGGGTGGTGGCCGGCGGCTCACGCTGCCGTCTCGTAGGCGGTGCGCAGCGGGGCCCGGGAGTGGTCGTTCAACCACTGCAGCAGGGCGCTCCGTACCGCCTCCAGCTCCTCCAGCCCTGGTGCGGTGGAGGCGTCCGCAGCAGCTTCCGGCCGTGTTGTGGAGGGCAGGCAGGCGGATTCCTCCGGCCTGACGAGCAGGGCCAGGGCGCTGCTGACCCGAAGGGTGAAGTGCCCTTCCTTCGCGGGGTATTGGTGCTGCCGCCCCCAGCGTGCCGCCGCATCGTAGAGCTCGGCGAGGGCTTCACCGGCCTCGGTGAGGTGGTGCTCGCCCGTGGAATGGATGAGGGCGAGGTCGCGGGCCTCCTTGACGGCGTGCCGGATCTGGTGCCGGGCCAGGTCGGGGAAGGATCGGGTGAAACCGCGCCGCGGTATGGGCCCGTGGTCGTCGATCTCGCTGATCAGGCGTATCAGGCCGGGTGCGGAAAGCCGGCCGACAACGTGCTGCAGGTCGGTGGTCGTGCTGGTCATCGGCGCGGTGCTCCTGTCGCGAGCGCGGACTTCGGGTGAATGTGCGAGGCGTGGGAGAACAGGTCGCGCTTGTGCCACGCCGACGGCGCCGGGCGCGGAGGGTTGCTGATCCACGCGGTCGGGGCGGGTTCGGTGAGGGTGCGGCCCCAGACGGGGTGGTGGGACGCCTGTGCGAGGGGCTGTCCGGCGGCCCACGCCGACAGGGCACCGAGGACCGGGGCCAGTCCGTTGCCCGCTTCGGAGAGCCGGTAGGGCTGTCCGATTCCTTCCGTGTGCACCAGGCCGTCGGTCACCAACTGCCGAAGCGGCGGGTACACGTTGGTCCAGTCGCGGTCGGGCATGGAGATCCTTGCCAGCGCTCGGCCGCTGACCTCGCCGCGCACGCGCAGGGTCCACAGGATGGCTGCGGCATGCCGGCGGGTGAGGAGAGTGAGGCTGTCCTCGATCTGCTCGATCGCGGGCAGCGGACGCTCCGGCTGTTCCAGATATGCCTCGGCCCAGGTGACGATCAGCGGCAGAACGGGAAGCAGTTGGGTGCCGCGTTCGGTGTGGCCGTAGGTGACGTGCCGTGTGGTGTGTTCGGTTCGTTCGAGCAAGCCGGCGTCGCACAGGGCCCGCAGCCTCGGGTGGAGTTGCCCATGCTGCAGCCAGGAGACGTCATCGGCGATCTCCTTGTAGCGCATCGGCCGGCCGGACAGCGCGAGCATGATCCGGACGTTCCACCGTGGGGTGATCATGGCGAGCACCTCGGTGACTCGGGCGATGTCGGCGTCGGTGTCGGGGGGCAGACCGGTGAGAGCCATGGGCGATCTCCTGGGTGGGTGCGGAAGGCGTGCGGTACTGCTGGAGGTCAGCGGCTTCGTGCCGGGCTCGCGGCAGGGGGCCCCGGCGCAAGCGCGGCGGATGCGCAGGGCGCGGTCTCCGGGCCCGGTTCGGGTGCGGTGACGCGACCGAGGCTCTGGAGGACGGCGGTGAGCGTCTTGGCCTGGGTGTCCCGGATGGCGACGGCTTCGGCGAGGCGTCGGGCGCAGTCGAGAACGTGGGTGACCTCGTGGGCGCCGAGCAGGCGCTCGGGGTGGACGAGCTGGGCGAGGCGTTCCCGGTGGAAAGTGATGCTTCGCTCGGCGAAGGCGAGGTCGTCGTGCATGGTCAGCAGAGCGGAAAGCATGCCGGGCGGCTGATCCTGGGCGTGGAGTTCGAGCGCGGACCGCTCGGCGCCGTACAACTCTTCGAGCTGGGCGGCTACTTCAGTGGACGTGGGGTGGAGCAATAGAGAGCTTTCACGGTCGTCGGCTTCCGGCCGCCCCGGCGCGCGGGGGCGTCGGAGCGGCCGAGGCCGGAGGCAGCGCGGCGGTGATCGCCTGCTGGGCCAGTCGGACGGGACGGGCCTGCTGGTGGAGGGGCGGCATGGTGCGCAGGAGGTCGCCGAGTGCGGTCCGGTAGCCGGCCCGGGCGTCGAGCGCCGCGTCCATCCACTGCGCGTCGAACCGCAGGTCGTCCGCGGACAGTTCGCCCATGTCGCGGTCGGGTGCCATCGCGCTGTGCACCCGGTCGCGCACCCGGGCAACCTGCTCCTCGGCCAGGGCCAGGAAGGATCGCAGCTCCAGGGCCCGGGTCACCGCCGGTGACGCATCGGGACTGATCGCCTTCTCGTACAGCTCGGTGACCGAGACGCCGAAGACGTCCTGCAGCTGGCCGTCGGCGGAGCTCGGTTTGAATCGGACGCTCACCTCCGCACGCTCCTGCCCGCCACCGGTACCGATGGCACGGAGGTGGTCGAGTGGGGCGGGGCGCTGGCCGAGACGGCAGGCCCGGTGCGGTCGCCGCGGGTGAGCCGTGCCAGGCGTTGAGCGGCGAGCCCCTGTTTCTGTGGGGCATCCGGGTCGAGCAGGAGCCGGAGGACCATCGCCCGGCCGTCGCGTATTTGCACAGCCGCGTCCACCTGAAAGGCCAGGGCCAGCGCCGGATCGTCGATCTCCCTGGACTGCGTGTCCAGGACAGCTAGGAGCGCGTCCTCGGCACGGTCAAGGTCAGCCTGGGACTCGACGAGACGCCCATGCCAGGTGACGGCTTCGGTGGCGGCGGGGTAGGCCGTCGGCCTCGCAGCGACCGCCTTGCGCAGCAGGTCCAGCCTCATGCCGAACCGGGTCTCGATCCGGTCGGTGAGCACGGACACGATGTCGTCCAGCCCGTCGGTCATGTCCTCGGACACGAAGTCTCCTTTCAGGAAAGGGAAGAACCAGGTTGGTGAAAGAGATGACGGCAGCTGGTTGACGGTCCGGCCAGCCGTCGGATTCGGGGGGACTACGCTGCGGAACAAATCAGTTGAGGCACATGCGGACGTCGCGATAGACCCACGCTCCGGAGACCCATCCCTTAACTCCGGTGGTCTTGTCCGTGATGTAGCGCCATCCGCCGCTCGACTTGTGCACGGAGAACTTGTGACCCCGGTAGAGGATGCCGACTCGGGTGGACTTCGCTGATGCCTTGGAGCGGATGGCCACGGCCTTCGTACCGATGATCCACGGGCCGGGCCGTTCACACGGTCGTTCGACAGGAGCCATGCTCGATACCGGTGCCGTACTCGCGGCTGCAGACCCTGTTGCAGCCATGGGAAGGGTGAGTGCACCGAGTACAGCTGCTGCTACAGCAATTCGGGTTGAGCGCATGCGGAAAGAACCTCCACGAAGGAAAAGGGAAATCAGGTGCGACGGGAGCGTTCCCGACGACCCAATTAGCATCCGGACAATCGCCGGTTTGGCCAACCGGCGATCGTCGGTTACCTTTCGCCCGCCTCCGCGTGCTGCGACTCTCAGAACAGGCGACCGGGCGGACGCGCAGCCGGTGGCTTTGCCGGCATCGCCGACTGCGTCGGCGACGCTGAGGTAGGCCGGACGGGCGGGAGCGGGCCGGCTCTACCGCTGAGACGCTCGGTGTACCAGTGCCGGGCTTCTTCAACTGTGTTGAAGCCCCCCTCGCGCAGGGTGTACGTCCTCAGGTCGACGTCGGCCTCCTCGACCAGCACCCGGTACGGGGAGGGCGCCCGCTCGTCCAGGGCGCGGAGCACGACCAGGGTGACCATGTCGTCCGGATCGTCCTCTGTGTAGGAGAGGCCCATCGCGAAGCAATCTCCGTCGCTCACAAGGCGCCTTTCAAGGGCCCTGGTCATCTCGTCCGCGGGCCGCGGTCCGATCTCGTGGGAGATGCCGATCTTCTCGGCGGGGCAGCCTCGGTGGATGAGCCACGACTGGGCCATCGGCACCAGGGGAAGCTGGGCGTACTCGTAGTCGAAGGTCGCCTTCGCCTCGTCTCGGCGCAGGTGAACGGCGAGGAGGTGAGGGTCGCCGGGATGGCCGTACGTGGCGCTGCGGTCGAACAGTACGTAGTAGCTGTGCACCCCGTTGGCGCTGTGGTGTTCGGCGAGCGGGACGTAACTGTCCTGGTGTACCGAGACGTGGTGGTAGAAGTCGCGGTACTTCTCGTCATCGGCATCGAGGGCGTCGATGTGGAAGTCGAATTTGTCTTCGGGTGGGTGTCTGCGGTCGGACGGCGAAGGGGGTGAGGACAAAAGGACTCGTTTCATACGCGGGTCAGCGGTGAAGTGGTGGGGTGGCCGGCCAGGCGCCAGGCGGCGCTGCCGCCTTCGTCGTCGGAGGCGGGCTCTGCCGGCGGGCGGCAAGGAGAGCGGCTCGCCCCGCTGTTGTCAGCTCGACCGGTTGTCCGGCGTGGACGGGCGGACCGCAATCACGAGATACGAGACCGGCGGCTTCCAGGTGCTGCAGGTCGGTGTAGGAGACGCGCTGCCCGGAGGCAGTCGTCACCGCCAACTGACCGGTGACCAGGTGCTGATAGAGCTTGGCTCCACCGGTGATCAGCTGCAGAGCGGCCTGGTCCGCCGCGGAAAGCGCCTCGCCGACCGCTGCCGCACCGAGGGTTGCCTCGATCGGTTCCAGCGCGGCCAGCACCCGCCGGGCACGGGAATCGCGTACGTCCGCGGCCTCCCGCAGCTGCTCAATGATCCGGTCGAGGCTTTCGAAGAACGCGCCGTCCACAGGATGCTCGCCACTGGCCAGGCGGTGAAGCATGACGCGATAGAAGGTCACGCCGGTCGTGGCGTCGACGAGCTGGCGGTGGACGTCGACCAACCGGGCGTCTGGCTCGTCGAGCGCGCCACGGTCTCGGCGGGCCCAGAGGGTGTCGATGTCCGTACCGGTGGCAGCCTCGATCCGACGGTCCAGGGACGACAACGGCGCAAGGTCGGAAGAGATGGGCGAAGCTCCAAGTGATCAGCGAGATTGATGGTGCGCTGCGCTCTGTGCAGAGCGAGCGGCAGGCGGAAGGGCGGTGGGCAGCGGTGCCCGACTGCGAGTGAGGAGCTGCGGTGGGTGGGAGCGCGCTGCGTGAGTTTGCGAGCTCACCGGGCGGCGGATCATCCCCAGACGGCGCCCGACCTCGTCGTAGATGTCGTTGCCTGCCCGTGGCCGGATCGCTACGACATGGATGTCCCGCTGGTGGGTGGACTCCTCGGGTGCCGGGCGCAGGCCGTAGACGACGCGCCACTCCTTGCGGGAGTCGACAAAGAGCTTCCGATAACCCTCCAGGTCGCCCGTGAGTCGGATCCCGAAGCGCTGGGCGGTCACGACATCCTGCAGGTAGGCGAGGGTGAGGTCGCGTATGTCGCTGGGGGCCTGGAGGAGATCGGTCAGCGCGCGGGGATCGAAGCTCAGCCCGAAGGCCGCCCGGTGCTGCGCCCCGCCGGTCACGCTGTCAGCTCGCCGGCATCAGCGGGCTCGTCGGAGGCCAGGTCCGGTGCTGCCGCCTGCTGAGTACGGGCTGAGGACGGAGGCCCCGGAAGGAGCCGGTGGGCGGGACGCTCCGGGGAGGTCATGCAGGCGGACAGAGGCCCACCGGGTGCGCGGACCGCGGCCGTCGCGTGCGTGAGGAAATCACGGTGCCAGACGAACAGGCCACTCAGACCTGCCTCGGGGTCCTTGTGCTGTGTGTAGGCCATCCACAGTGCGTGAAGCCACGCCACCACGTCGTCGTGTTCCCGCCACTGCAGACACCAGGGCGACGACGTGGTGACTTCGGCTCCGTATACGGGCAGGTAGAAGTCCTCCACCCAGTCACTCAGCGCATCGAGTTCGTCCTCCCGCTCTTCGCCGTCCAGCTCCAGGATCGGGCGGGGTTCCGGCGGCGTGGGCGGCGGGGGCCCCCCGAGCGTCGGCATTCCGAATGCTGCGAACGGTGAGGGCCCGCGGGGAGCCGGAGGGGAGGCGAGGTGGTCGAGCTGCTGAGCCTGCTGCGCCGACTGGTCCATCAGTCGGCGGACGCTTGCTTCGATTCCTTCCAGCTGGGGATCTGGAATCCGGACTGGCTGCAGTTCCCCGTCTGCCGGGTCGTGTTCCGTGGATTCGGGCATGGGTTGGAGGGCCTCCTGGAAGGCAGGGTGGGAGAGGGGGCGGATCCGTGGTCAATCAGGGCGTTCCACGGACCGCGGAAGGGTGCAGGTGAGGTCTCGATGCCCGGGCGGCCTGCGCGGGTGTCGTTTGAGGCCGAAGCCCAGCCGTCAGGCCGTGAGGACCATGTCGTCCCTGGTCAGGGTTTCGCGGACCGTCTCCGTGAGTCGGTCGGCCGCGATGGCCGCGTAGTGCTCGGTCTTCTCCACGCCGATGAAATCGCGACCCTCCAGAAGGGCGGCGACACCCGTCGATCCGGATCCGGCGCAGAAGTCGAGGACCGTACCGCCTTCGGGGCTGATCTTGACCAGCTCGCGCATCACCTCGACGGGCTTCTGGGTGATATGCCGCCGCTTCGCCCCCGACGGCTGGGAGGCGCTGTAGAGGCCGGGCAGGTAGACAGGGTTTCGGGATGCGTCCATCGGCCCCTTCGAGGCCCAGACAACAAATTCGCAGTTCTGTGTAAAGCGGCCCTTCTGGGGCCTCGCCTGCGGCTTGTGCCAGGCCAGCACTCCCCGCCACAGCCAACCCGCTGCCTGGATCGCGTCCGTGGTGATAGGGAGTTGGCGCCAGTCGGTGAAGAGGAGCGCCGTACCGCCCGTGCGAGTGAGGCGGTGGGCTTCCGTCATGTTCTGCGTCAGCCAGAATCCGTAGCTCCTTTGATCCATGTTCTCCCCCTCGAAATCAGGGAGTTCACGCTTCGCGTCGACAGAGGCGTATTTCGCTTTGGCCGAACGGCTGGTGCGCTCCTTCGCGGTCCGGCCGCCACTGTTGTACGGCGGGTCAGTGATGACGGAGTCGACGCAGCCATCCGGAAGTCCGGCGAGGATGCGGAGGGCGTCGCCCTGGTGCAGGGAAAAAGGCAAAAAGGTACCCCGATTCGGGTGTGAGGACAGAGGGAAACTCTCACCCTGCAGGCGAACCCGGGGGATCAACTGGGCATGAAGCAGCCCAGGACCGCGCCACGGGGAAAGCAAGGGGAGTTCAAAAACTGTAGAGGCGATTCTGCCGATGGCCAAGGAGACTTCCGCTGATGTACCGGAATCCGGTACCCAGCGCCGACTTCTTGGTCAACGGCCGATCTCCGCCTACTGTTTTTGAACTGCCCGGCGCACTTACCGCCGATGGCGCTCCCATCACATACCTCGCGGGAACCGCTCTGCCCCGGCACATCAAGCTCCGCAGCCCTGTCGAGCGAGCGGCAACTCACCGACACCAACTCCCCTGACCGACCGCCCACCCCCGGCAGCCGCGCCCTCTTCCGCGTCACCCCCGAGCACGCGCGGCGCGCCGTACCCGCACCTCAAGGAACTCTGCATGACAGCCCGTTACCCGAGCCAGCCCGCGGCCCAAGGCCGCAGCGCGGGCTTCCCGGATTGAAAGCCCTCGCCGCCGTCCTCGGCGTCGTCTTCCTCATTCCTCTACTCCTGGGCGGCCAGGCCATGGCGCTGGTCAGCTCCAGAGAAGCCGCAGCTGCATCCGTGGCCGGCACCATCGGCCAGTGCCTGCCCGACCTGGACACCGACAAGATCACCGAACAGGTCGCCAAGATCCTCGACGGCGCGGACGCCGCCGATGTCGAGATCGAGGGCCTGGACCTGCCCGGTGAGCAGATTCCGCATGCCCAGACGATCGTCGCCACCGGCGTCAGCATGAAGGTGCCCAGGCGCGGGCAGATCATCGCGCTGGCCACCGCGATGCAGGAGAGCCGGCTGCGCAACCTCGCCTACGGCGACCGCGACTCCCTCGGCCTGTTCCAGCAGCGGCCCAGCCAGAACTGGGGCACCCCCGAGCAGATCCGTGACCCCGTCTACGCCAGCGAGCGCTTCTACAAGGCGCTGGTCAAGGTCAGCGGGTGGCAGCAGATGACCATCACCCAGGCCGCCCAGGCTGTCCAGCGCTCCGGCTACCCGGATGCGTACGCACAGTGGGAACCGCTCGCCACCGCCCTCCAGAAGGCTGTCGCCACCACCTTCCCCGGCAACGGCGGCCCCGAAGGTGACGACCAGAGCGCCGGACAGTCGGCCACGGGGCCCGGCTGCGGCTCCGCCGACGAAGGAACGTCGTTCGGAGACATCCCCGAGGGCAAGGTTCCCAAGGGTTACTCCATCCCGAAGGGCACCGACCCGCGGGCCCGGAAGGCGATCCTCTGGGCGATGCGGCAGCTCGGGACGCTCTACCAGTGGGGCGGCCACTGCACCGACCCTCGCGGGCCAGACCCGATGGGCCGCTGCGACTGCAGCTCCCTCATGCAGCAGGCGTACCGCCAGGTCGACATCTCCCTGACCCGCACGACGTACTCCCAGATCGCCGATGGCAAAGCCGTCTCGGTCAAGGCCCTGCAGCCCGGCGATCTGGTGTTCAGCCGGGGCACTGCCGCCCGCCCCGAGCACGTCGCGATGTACATCGGCAGGGGCCTGGTCATCGAGGCCCCGCGCACCGGCAAACCGGTGCGGATCGTGCCGATCACGAGCATGGACGTCCTGCTCGCCCGCCGCGTCATCTGACGCCGGGCCTTCTTCTCGCGCCGTCCCCCTTCCCTTCCCCTGCCCGTCTGCCGGGCCTCTTCGGCCTGCGCACGCAAGGAGACCCGCCATACCCGTGTCCCACCTCGCCGACCGCCTCATCCACCTCGCATACGATCCCGGCATCTCCCCCAAGGGGGGCGGCCTGCCCGGCTTGTCGGTCCTGAAGACCGTCGTCAACAGCATCAATCTGTTCGGAATCATCGCCGTGGTCGGCGCCCTCGCGGTCAGCCTCGGCGTCTGGGCGTGGGGCCATCACAGCGGGGGCCACCAGGCCGAGGCCAATGGCAAGAAGGGTGCGCTCGTATCGGCGGGCGCGGCGCTCGGCCTCGGTGCCGCCAACGGCGTGATCGCCTTCTTCAGCAACCTCGGATCGCAGGTCCAGTGATACAGAAGCGCATCTCCGCATTCGGTCTCGGCTGGTCCTCCCGCCGCCGCATCGCCGTAGCGGCGGCGGTCCTGGCCGGTCTGTTGGCCATCACCGTCCTCACCGCCGTCATCAGCGGGCCTGCCGATCGGCCCAGTTCTCATCCCAGCCCAGCGTCCCCGAGCCGCAGTGCCGCCCCCGTAGCAACGGAGCCGTCCTCCGGGACGGGCTCGGTAGCCCGGCCGCCCCGGATCTCCGATCCCGTCCAGTTCGCCAAAGCCGCCGCCCAGATGCTGTGGTCGTACGACACCCGCATCACCAGCCACGAGCAGCAGCTCACCGCCATGCGGGCGTGGATGACCAAGGAGTATCCGTACGTCGACTGGGTCTCGGTGTCCGCGCAGATGCCGACCCCGGCCCTGTGGGCGCGGATGGCCGATCAGGGCCAGTACGCCACCGCCGTCGCCTCCGAGGGGCACTACCCGGCCGCCTTCAAGCAGGCCCTCGCCGAGGACCCGTCGGCGATTGCCCAAGCGCACATCTACGCGGTGACCGTCACCGGCAAGCAGACCATCGCCTGGGCTAAGGGCGGTGGCGGAGCGGAGGACCGCTCGATCACGCTCGCCGTGCAGTGCCGCCCTTCGAAGGACTGCACCCTCGTAGCCATCGCGCCGACCGTCGCCCCCTGACCCTGACCGAAAGGAGTCCCCATGGCGTTCTGCGATCTTCCCCTCACGGACGCACTCTGCTCGGTCGGCGAGGCGGTCGACTTCGCTTCCGATCCGGGCAAGGCGATCGGCGACTGGCTGTCCAAGTCCGCCGGTGAACTCGCCGCCACGAGCGTGGACCTGGCGGCCAAGGCCGTCGACAACACGACCCACGTCGACCTCAACGCATCGTGGTTCCGCGACAACTACGAGACGATCCTCCCCATCGCTTTGGTGGCCCTGGTGGCGACGTTCTGCGCCCAGCTCGTGCGTGCTGCTGTTCGCCGGGACGGCCAGGCGCTGGCCCAGGCATTCAGCGGTACTGCGGCCGGCGTACTCTTCGCCTTCGCGGCCGTCTCCCTGACCACTGTCGCCATCGAGGTCGTCGATGCCCTCTCGGCCGGCCTCCTCGCCAGCGCGGGCCTGAACATCGAGAGCGCGGTCCGCCGCATCGTGAAGGTCGGCCAACTCGCGGCGGTCACCCAGCTGGGCTGGCTCGTCATGGTCGGCGTCGCGATCGCGACAGCCATCGGCGCCACCCTCTATTGGTGCGTCATGCTCGTCCGCAAGGTGGGCATTCTCGTGATGGTCACGCTGGCTGCCTTCGCCGGAGCCGGCGGCGGCTGGGAAGCCGCGCGCCGCTGGCGCCGCGGCTGGATCGAGGCCACCGCCACCCTCGTGGTCTCGAAGCTGCTGATGACCATCATCTTCGTCCTCGGGATCGCCGCAATGGGCGACACCCAGTCCAAGGACGGCCTGGGCGCCCTCGCCGACGTCCTCGCAGGCGTCGTGATCATGGTTCTGGTCCTGTTGTGCCCGTACGCCACCTTCAAATTCGTCCACTGGGCAGCGGAAGGGTCGGACGCCGAGGGACTGCACCGCGCCGGCGGAGCCGGGGCGCAGCTCGCCAAGCAGCACGCCGAGCGTGCGGGCAGGAAGACTGCCTCGATGGCGGCCACCGCAGGAACCGGCGGTGCCGCAGCCGCAGGCGGCGACGTCGCGGCGCAGGGGCCCGACGCGCTTCCCGGCGGCGGAGGGTTCCCCGGAGATATCGCTTCCAACCCGTCGGGCGGAAATCAGGACGGCTCCCAGGACGAAGGCTCCGGCCTCTCACCCGGTGGCGACGCGATCAAGTCCGGCCTGGAGAAGGCGGTCCAGCCCGCCCCGACCAGCGTCACCGACGACAGCAGCGGGCAGATGGGCGGCAGCCCGGCGTCCGGTGGCTCCGGCCCGGGCGTCGCGCAGGGCATGGGCGGATGGCAGTCCGGTCCTCCGGCCGGCGGCCCACCGTCGCAGGCCGCACAGCCCTCCACCGGCACGGCCGGAACCGGCGCCAGTGACCCCGCCTTGCCACCGCCCCCCTCGCCGAGCGGTCTCTGACCACCTGACCGATCCCCGGGGACGAGCGGCTTCACACCTCTCGCCCCGGGCCCCAGCACCCTTCAGGACCAACCTCTTGTCCGACCTCTCTGCTCCGATCACGGTCAAGTTTCCGCACCGCTCCCGCCGGGGCATCCTCCTCGGCCTCTCCCTCCCCCAGCTCCTCCTCACCTCCTGCGCCTTGGCCCTGCTGCTGGTGACACTCGTCTCCACCGGACTCCTCGGCGCCATCGTCCTCGGCCCGCTGTGGGCTGCGGTCGCCGCCCTCGTCGTGATCCGTCGACACGGCCGGTCCATGATCGACTGGGCGCCCATCGTCCTGCGGTACGTCTACCGGCACAGCACCGGGCAGACCCTGTGGCTCGCCCGTCCCGTCACCCGCCCCCGGCAGGACGGCCTCCTTCACCTGCCCGGCACCACCGCCTCGCTGCGGGTGGTCACCCCCGGCGACTCGGCCAACCAGGCCGCCGCCGTCCACGACCCGCACCAGCAGACCCTCACCGCCGTCGCCCGCGTCAGTTCCAGGGCGTTCGTCCTGCTCGACCCAGCAACGCAGAACCAGCACGTGCACGGGTGGGGCCGGGCGCTCGCCGGCATCGCCCGCACCGGGCACGTCGCCACCGTGCAGGTCCTGGAGCGCACCGTGCCCGACTCCGGCGACACCCTCGCCCGGCACTGGACCCGCAACGGCCGCCCCGAAACCCCGGTCGCCGGCCAGGTCTACTCCGAACTCGTTGCCGCCGCCGGGCCTGCCGCAGCCCCGCACGAGACGTACATCGCGATCTCGCTCAATCTGAAAGCCGCCCGGCGTCTGATATCCCAGGCGGGTGGCGGGCTGCCTGGCGCCTTCACGGTCATGGAGCAGACCACGGCCAGCGTTGCCCAGGCTGCCCGGAACGCAGGGCTGGTGATCACCGGCTGGCTGAACGCCCGGGAGATCGCCGCCGTCATCCGTACCGCCTACGACCCGAAGGCCCTCTCGGCCCTGCAGCAGTGGTCCGAGGCCGGCCGGGCGGAAGCCGACCCGGCAGCCGCCGGCCCCGTCGTCCAGGTCGAGGAACGCGACCGCGTCGCAACCGACACGGCGCGTCACGTCACCTACTGGGTCGAGAACTGGCCCCGCACCGAGACTTCCGCCGGCTTTCTGCACGGCCTCATGTTCACTGCCGGAGTCCGGCGCAGCCTCTCCCTCATCTACGTACCCCAGGGCTTCGAGTCCGCGCTGCGCGACGTCCAGCGCCGCAAGGCCGCGATCATCGCGGACGCCAGCGAACGCGCCCGGCGCGGCCAGGTCGACGCCGAGGCCGACTCGATCGAGTACGCCGACGCCAAACAGCGTGAACGCCAGCTGATCGCGGGGCACGCCGACGTCGCCTTGACCGGGCTGGTCACCGTCACCGCCGAGACCGACGCCCTTCTCGACGCCGCCTGCGCAACCATCGAGACCGCCGCGGTCAGCGCCGGCGTGGACCTGCGGCGCCTCACCTATCAGCAGCCCGTCGCCTTCACCGCTGCCGCGCTCCCCCTCGCCCGCACCACTCTCTAAGAACGGAAGCCCCATGGGCACTTGGGGAACCGGCCCCTTCGACAACGACCAGGCGGGTGACTTCGAGGACCTGCTCTCCGGAACAGATCCATCGGAGCGCGAAGTACTCCTCCGCCGAACACTCTCCCGGCCGTCAGCGGACACCATCGGTGACTGGGAGGAGGCGGTAGCCGCTGCTGCGGTGATCGCCGAACAGTGTCCCGGCGGACAGCGGTTCAGCGCTCCATGGCGGCCACCGTGGTACCGACCCACGCCGCCACTCCCCCTAGATCTTCGCCCTCTCGCGGCTGCAGCGCTCGTCCGCATCTACAACTCCGAAACTTTGGCAGGCAGTTGGTCGAGCACGCGTCTCCGTGACGAGTGGCGGATCAACCTCGCACGGCTGCACGAGGCACTCACAGAGCACTCGGACCAGCCACAGCGGCAGCGAGGTGCGCACCTCGGTATCCCCCCGCAGCAGGCGCAACCCGCCACATCCGCCTCGGGACCACGCCGTCGCTGATCCCACCGCACCACAAGGACCTTCTTGAACGCACATGCCGCGCCCGACACACACCCCTACCTCCGCGCCGCCACCGCGGGCGTCCGCCACCACACCAGGAACCTGCCCGGCCGCGACACGGACCGTGTTCACGTGGACGTACTGCACGCCCACCTGACCGGACTGCACCAACTCCTCGACCAGCTCGCCGAGGCGACCCGGCCCCCGCACCCTGCGGCCGGACGGCATCTCGCCACCGCGCACACCCGGCTGTGGCAGGCAACCGCCGAGGTCCACGCAGCCTTCCACCTCCTGCCGACGGCCTCCGCCGCCTCCACCGAGTGCCGCCCGGACCAGCTTCCGGAGGGGCCACCGGTCCTCACCATCTGCCAGCGCCACCTTGCCGCCGGACACGCCATCCGCCGCAGGACCACCCCTACCGACCTCACCAGCCCGCCACGCACCACCGCCTGCGTGCGGTGAGCCCGACCCGCCGAACCGAGGGCCCCGGATGAACCACCGTCCCGGCCGCCGCGGACGCCGCGCCTCCGCCAGCCCCCTTTTCACCCCGCACACCACCGACCGGGCCAGCCGAAAGGCCGCCCACCGCCAACTTGCCGAAGCCCTGGCCAAGGCCCAGGCCGAAGCGCTCTCCCGTCCGGCGGACGCGGCACCGGACGAGCACACGATGCCCGCCCCCCTCTACCCGTCCAACGGACGACCAGGGCCAGGATCCGCACGCGGCTCCCGACTTCGGCTCCCCGCCCACCGGATGACGACCGCTATCGCAGCCGGCGCGTACCCCTTTCTCGCTGAAGGAGGGCTCAGCGCCGAAGGCATCTACATCGGCCGGGATGTCCACGCCGAGGCCAGCTTCGTCTTCGACCCGTTCGAGCTGTACGGCCGCATCGAGGGATTCACCAACCCGAACCTGCTGCTCGCCGGCGTGATCGGCCAGGGCAAAAGCGCGCTCGCCAAGTCCTTCGCCGTGCGTTCGGTCGCCTTCGGCTATCGCGTCTACGTGCCGTGCGACCCGAAGGGCGAGTGGACGCCGGTGGCGGAAGCCCTCGGCGGCCGGTCCGTCGCTCTCGGCCCCGGGCTGCCGGGTCGTCTGAACCCCCTGGATGCGGCCCCACGTCCGGAGAGCGTCTCCGAGGCCGACTGGGTCGGGGAGATCCGCAAGCGCAGGCTTCTCCTCCTCGGGTCCCTGGCCCGGACCGTCCTGGGCCGAGACCTGATGCCCATGGAGCACACCGCCCTGGACGTCGCGCTGGACGCCGTCGTCACCCGCGCCGACGACACGCACCGCACCCCGCTCCTCGGGGATGTCGCCGCCACCCTCAATGACCCGGCCGCGCTCGACGAAGCGGCAGGAGTGATGTCGGGTCAACTCGGGGACGCCGCACGCGACCTGGCCCACGCCGTGCGACGCCTGGTCCATGGCGACCTGGCCGGCATGTTCGACGCCCCCTCCACCGTGAGCTTCGACCCGACCGCGCCGATGCTCACCATCGACCTTTCCCGCCTCGGCGGCAGCGGTGACGACACCGCCCTCGTCCTGGCGATGACCTGCGCGAGCGCTTGGATGGAGTCCGCCCTCTCCGATCCGAACGGCGGACGGCGATGGATCGTGTACGACGAGGCGTGGAGGCTGATGCGACACGTCGGTCTGTTGCAGCGCATGCAAAGCCAGTGGAAGCTCAGCCGCGGCCTCGGCATCGCCAACCTCCTGGTGATCCACCGGCTCAGTGACCTACTCACTGCCGGCGACGCCGGATCACAGGGCCGCGCCCTAGCCGAAGGGCTCCTCGCCGACTGCAGCACCCGGATCATCTACCGCCAGGAGACCGACCAGCTCCACGCCGCAGCCTCACTCCTCGGCCTGACCTCCGTCGAGATGAACGCCATCGCACAGCTCAACCGCGGGCGCGGCCTGTGGAAGGTCGCAGGTCGGAGCTTCATCGTGCAACACCTCCTGCACAGCCACGAACTCGCACTCTTCGACACCGACGCCCGCATGCACTGAAAAGGCGCCGAGCTCAAGAATCACCACGTACGACACCATCCAACGGAGCCCGTCATCGAATCCCACCCCACCAACTCCATGATCCCGGCGCTGGACGAGGACGATCTGGCCGTACTCATGCACGACATCCAGGAGAACGGGCTTCTCCAGCCCATCGTTCTGGACCCAGCAGGACGGATCCTCGACGGCCGCGGCCGAATGGCGGCCTGTGAGCGCCTACGCATCGAGCCGACCTTCGTTACGTACGAGGGCGCCGGGACCGACGTCTACAGCCTGTCCGTGAACCTCAAGCGCCGGAGCTTCTCCAAGGGGGTCTGCGCGATGATCACTGTCAAGGCCCGTGCGAATCTCGGCTTCGAAGCGTGTCCCGACTCGGGACAAGAAGCCCGTCCCGACTCGGGACAGGACGCTTGTCCCGACTCGGGACACACGGTCCGAGAGATCGAGGAACAGCTCGGCGTCGCGCGTGCCGTCATCGGACGGGCAAACGTCGTCTGGCGGTACGCACCCGAACTCGTCGACTCCGTGATCAGCGGTGCCGTCGGGCTGGACCGCGCCTACGAAACCGCCCGGCAGAAGAAGGCGCAGACCGAATCGGCCGAGGCTCAGCTGGCCAAGCTGCGCGCGGCGGACACTGCCCTCGCCGACCGGGTGGTGGAGGGGGAACTGACGTTGCAAGGCGCCTGGGCGGAACTCAAGGCACGGCAGGAAGAGGAACTTCGCCAACGCCGCGTCGCCACCACCCTGCTGTGCGAGATTCTCCCTTCTCTCGCCCAAGTACGCGGGACGCGTACTTTCGCTCTCTACGACACCGAGCTGGCACCGCCCGGGCGCACGGTGACACGGGAGGTCATCGAGCACGCGGCCAGCGCCCTGGCCGAGGCCGCCTCCGTGTGGGAGGAGCGTGAGTTGCCGTGACACACATGTCCACCGTTGCGCTGCGCAACGTCGTCCTTGAGGTCGCGCGGCGGATCACCACGGACCGCGGGCGCATCCACACCGACGAACTCCAAAGCGAGCTGGCCAAGGAACTGGCCGAGCACGAAGACCTGCTCCCCATGGCGCTCGCCAAGGGCTGTCAGGGCCTCATCCGGGACATGGGGGATCGCCACAGCCCGCGCCGGCGCCGCACGACCGGCGGTCTCTATCACCCCGACGCCGTACTGAAGCTCGGGAACGGCATCTGGGTATGGATGAAGGACGCCACTCCCACGGACATCACCCAGTGGGGACGGATCTGCTCCCGCAACGCCATCCGCATCCTCACCTCCGAGGCGGAGACCCAGCAGTACATCGCCGACCGCACCGACGCCTTCCGATCCCACCCCGGATACGAACGGCTCGCCCCCCTCGAAGAAGCCGTCTTCCACTACCAGCAGGACGCCCTCGCCGACTTCCCCGACATTGAGGACCTGTAGCCCGCACTCACCGGAAGGACCTCCGAGTTTCCCCGCACGATCCAGATTTCGAGCTGTACGACAACGTCGGCCGCGACGCCGACCAGATCCACGCCGCCCGGTACAACCTCGCCACCCGCGGCGACCTGAAGCGGTGGGCTCGACGCGACGCAGAGCCCTTCCGCGCAACTCATCCACTTCCCCGCGGTCCCTGGCCCGCCCCCGATCTCGCGCCATGTCTGGACGCCCTCGCTGCGGCCCAGAGCCCGGCGGAGGTGGAGACGGTCACCGAGCACGTCCTGGACGCCGCCGAACCGACGGTACGGGCCCTGGCCGACTACCTCCTGGCCGCTGCCCGGTGGCAGCAACAAAATCGCGGTGCCGCCCCGGGATCTCCATCCAACCTGCTGATGACGGCAGCCAGCCGGGCGCTCTCCGCTCTTGCCTTCGCCGACGAGGCCGGCCTGCGCAGACTGCGCGCCGCCTACGACCCGGCCCCCAGCTCCACCCCGTCGTCCAGCTCGCACCCAGGGGGCATCACGCCCCGGGCGGCCCCACCCCCTCCTCCACCCCCCGGCTCCGCACCCCACCCATAACTCTCCGCCAGCGGCTCCCGGTGCGCCCGCCTCCCGCGAACCCGTCCCTGGCCGAGGAGCAAGAGCCCCGTGAAGCCCGATTTCCAACGCGACCTGATACCGCGCGATGACGCGCTCCGCCTTATCGGAGCGCTCAACGAGATGAAGGACAAAGCACACAAGGCCGCCCAGCAATGGGAGTTGCTGACCGAGGACGGGCAAGTACCGGTGGCGCCTTCCTTCACCGTGCTGCTCCAGCACGCCACCGACGCACAGGAACTCTCCCGCGACGTCCTCCGGCTCACCACCGGATTCGCCCGGAGCCCCCTTCACGCCACCCGCGACGGCAGCACCGTCCTCAAGCATCTGGCCTTGGCGGCGACCATGTCGAGCCACGCAGCCCCGTACTTCGCCGAGACCGCGGAGCACGCTCTGGCCCTGCTCCGGGCCACCAACCCGGCTGACCGGCACTACCTCACGAACAACATGGTCCACGACCACGCCACAGGCCGTGCCTATCTGCGGCGCACCTCCGAATCCCTTCGGGACGCGGGCAAAGAACTCGAAGACCATCTCGGCTTTCAACGCTTCCTCGCACAGCTCACCCGCCCGGGCGGCCCGCCGAAGCCTCCGCCACCGAGTCCAGGCGGTCACCACCGCTGACCGCCCCGAGCCCGAGGCCACCCACCCACTCCCCCAAGGAATGCTCTGAGACGCCCCACTCACCTCAACGATGCCGACTGGGCCGAATACCAGCAGTGTCAGGCCGAACACGACGACCTCATGGAACAGGTCGCCGACCGCGAAGACCAGTTGGAACACGACAGGATCACCACCTACGACAAATACGAACTCGACTTCGGTCCGGCTCCGAAGCTGGAAGCTGATCCCAGACCCCGGACGACTCTGCCGCTCCGATCGCCGTCCCCCCGCAGGAGAAGCCGTGGCCGCTGACCAGGAGAACACTCCACACGCTGCCGAAACAGCTCCGCTCGCGCCGCTCCCCGACCACCGCAACGTGAACACCGGCTGGTGGCAGGAGCTGTGGCGCCGCCACGCCCACATCACGACCCCTCTGCGGCAACGCGGATTCACGTGCGACGTCGAGTTCGGTCTCAGCGCCTACATCGTGCGTGTGTCGCTCCCCGATGACAGCTACCTGATCATCAGCCCGCCGCAGGAGCCGCCCTCCGACCGCCCGCCCGGGGATCCGGAGGGATGGATCGTGACCCGTGAGCGCGTGAGCGAGCGATCGAGCCTGTTCGAGCGCATCTACGACTCTGCTCCCCCCGCGTACCCCAGTCGCGCCCCGCAACCAGAGGCCCTCCATGGGGGCAGCGCCGAGCCTCTGATCGCAGCGATCGACCAGCATCTCGATCAACTCGGGCTACTGCCGAGTTCCGCTCCGTCCACAGGAGAGCGGAGCGTAATCGCGGCTACGTCACCGCACCACGACTCCAAGGCCCCCGTCGCCTCCGACTCAGGCGGCCACGCCCCGGTCTACGCCTACGGCGACGCGTTGCTCGCGCTGACCGACCAGCTCAATGGAACGGAGTCACCTGCAGACGCCGCTGCCCTGCTGCACCAGGTCCTGGACCCGGCCAATGGTCTGCTGGAACGGCTCGGCGAATTCTTCGAGGCAGCAGCGGAGAAGGCCAAGGATTCCGAGGAGGACGACGGCTTCGACCTGTCCTACGACCTCGCCGATGCCGCAGCCGGGGTACGAACTCTCACGGAGGCCCTGGACACGACAGAAGCCCGGATGCGGGCACTGACGCCGCTCGCCCCGGCGCCCCAACTCCCGCTCTCCCCGGTCCGTGCGCCGTCGCCTCCACCACGACCTCTCCCGGCAACACCCCCACGGCATACGCGCTGACCTCGGAGCAGCCTCACCTACACCCACCAACCTCGTTGGAGGGGGCCTTCACATCGACTCGTACGACGAGTACGGACTCGACTTCGCCTCCCTCACCACCCCAGTCGGAGCGACAGCGTGAACGACCAGTCACAGCAGCCCATTTCACAAGTCACCCACGGACAGCGGCTTGTGGCCGAGGCCCTCCACACGCATCCAGACGCACTTCGGAGACTCCACCCACGTGGCAGCGCCGAAGACGAACTCGCAAGGCTTGTGGTGCGCGCCGCACGACAGCTCGACCACCTGCAGGGCGAGCTGGTCGATCGCTGCTCCTGGGCCGCCACAGACCTGACGCGCGTCGCCGCCGGGACCATGACGGCCAACGCGCTCGGCGTCCTGCAGAGCTCCGGCACGCAGATCGACATCCTGGCCGCCCGTCGGGCCGACGCCATCACGCATCTCAAGGCCGTATTGGGCGCCTATCACAGTGCCACCACTGCCTCCAGCCCTCAACGACCTAGCCCCCAGCCGGCACCTACATCTACATCGGCCCGGAGAACACGCTGAGGACGCCCCCGCCGTGCTCTCCAGACAGGACGCTGCCCTTGACCCACCCGAACCTCGAAAGCTTCGCGTCCGGCGTGGCCGAGCGCCTGCCGGGCGGCTGGACCAGTGTCTACCAGCGTCACGCCACGTACGAAGCCCAGTACCCGACCACCAACCAACTCTGGGATGCCGGGCACGTCAGCCACATCGGCAGCACGTACGTGCTGCCCCACGACGCCGTGCTGCACGGTCCCGACGGCATGCGGCTCTACGTCACCGACCGTCCCCTCTACCCGCACCAGTACGTGGTCGCCCCGCTCGAGCCCGTCGGCAACGGCATCAGGCCGCACCACTTCGACGACGTCGCAGAACCGGATGGCATCGCTGTCCCCAGCGACCCCGAACGCGCAGCCGCAGCTGTCTCCCGTCGGCTCCTCCCCCGGTACACACAAGCTCTGTGGGATGTCCTCCAGAACGTGGAAGACCAGCCCGAGCCTCCACGCCGGCCCGCACCAGCCCAGGCCGCACAAGTTCTCACCCTGGCCTACTACGCCGACGGCGCCGTCGGAGCACCGTACGACAGCGTTCCCCCGGACGCCCGAGCCGCCTTGTTCGCCCACGGCTTCCAGTACCACCCCCACCAGGAAGCGGTCCTGCTGCCCGCCGCGTGGGGCGACGTCGCCCAGGCACGTCGTCTGCAGGCGATGGCCCAGACGCTCGTCGCTCAGGGCATCGGCGTCAACCTGCGCCCCAGCAGGCCGGAGACCGCCCCGCCCGCTACGGCACTCCCCCGCCCGGCAGCGCCCTCGGCCGGCAGCAGGGTTCCGTCCGCTCCCCACCGATAGCCCCCCAGCCCATTCACAGCGCAAGGAACCCTTTCATTCTCCCCGTTCACCGCACCCTGTCCCTGATCGCCGCGGCCCTCTCCGTCGCACTGGCCTCGACCGCCTGCACAACGACGGGCGACGCCTCCGAGGCCACCAAGGTGAAGCGCTCCCCCAGCGCCACTGCCGCCCCCAAGCCGACCCCGGCGCTCACCCCGGCCGCTGCCCGCGACGCCCTCGCCCACTACTCGAAGATGAACAATCTGGCCCGTATGAGCAAGGATCGCGAACTCCTGGACACCGTCGAAGGCGGACCGCAGCACGCCATGTCCCTCGCCGACCTCAAGGAAGAAGGAGGGCTGCCGAAGGCCGACCGGAAGCCGTACCGCCCGTGGGCGTACATCCTGGCGAAGACCGACGTCTACATCCCCCGCCTCGCCCCCGGAAAGCAGCGCTGGTTCGCCGCCGTCACCCGCGCCGGCACGAAGGAGCAGCTCGCCCGCGTTCTGGTCCTGGCGCAGAATACGGAGACGAAGCAGTGGGAGATGGTCTCGACCGTCGACATCGACGACCCGCAGAACCTCCCGCAGATCCTGCTCGACGCCGACGGCTACGCCACCGCGGTCGATCCCGCCTCGCCCAAGCTCTCCGCCCCCGTGGGCACACTCCGCTCGGCCGTCGGCGACAACTTCACCACCGGAGTGTCGCAGGTCTTCACCCCGACGAAGGCGTCCGAGCGACAGGCCAAGGTCCACCGCACGGCCGTGGCGAAGTTCGGAAAACGGGGCACGACCCGGTTCACCGCCGGCAAGGCCCAGTATCCCGGCGCCTACGCCCTGAAGACCGCGACCGGGACTTTGGTGATCTTCTCCCACACGCACGTCCAGGACGATGCCGTCGCCGAGCCCGGGCTGCGGATCGTCCCGGAGAAGTACGACCGCGCCTGGCTCGGCACCACTCCCAGCCCCGCCTTCACCTACACGTTCACCTGCTCGGACATCGCCGCCGTGCCCGCCGCAGCCGGCCCGTCGAGCCTGCTCGGCTACGGATGCCGCCGGACCGACGCCAAGGCGACCGGCCCGAGCACCGCCGTGTAGAGACCGGGGAGCGACTCCTCTGACCAGTTTCGTTCCTGTCCTTGCCGATCGCCCGAGGAGGTCTCCCTCTGCCTCGTCCAGATATCAGCTCCTTCACCCGGGAGCTTGCCACCCGGCTCCCCGGCCTCTGGCAGTCCGACAACCACGGCACGCCCCTGGCCGGTGACCCGGCAGCCTCCCGCCTCTGGGACTCCGGCCCCCTCGCCCATACCGCCGTCACCGACAGCGGTCACGAGCGCAGCGTCATCACCTCCGCCGCCGGCCTGCAGCTCTATGTCACCGGACACCCCAGCCGTACGGCGGACGTCATCGTCGCGCCCCTGCTACCCGCCGGCACTCAGCCCGTTCACGCTCAGGGCATCGCCCCGCCCCGCGGCATCACCGCGCCCGCGGATCCAGTCAGGGCCGCCGCGCTGATCCGCAGGCGCCAGTTGCTCGCCTTCCGCCTCGCGTCGATGAAGGCACAGAGCAACACCAGCCCCGGACCGGGCATGCCCATCACCGTGACCCTGGCTCCGAACGGTCGGCCACGGATGGAAGTGGCCTACGCCCGCGCCCTGCACGAGCTGCTGGTGAAGGAGGGCTTCGTCCTCAATCCGGCGACCGGCCACTGTCAGCTCCCCGCCACTACCTGGCCCCCTGACGTCGGTCGGCGTACCACCAAGGCTGTCCGGCGGCTGCAGCAACTCGGGTACAGCATCACCACCAGGCAGGCCGACGGCCGCACATCCACCTCATCCGTACCGGTGGGACCGCCCCTGCCCCAGCGGCCAGGTACGGGCGGTCCGCCACGGGCACCCCGCACCACGATCTGACGAACGCGGTTGCCGCTGCCCGACTGCGCCGTCGCTTCATGCGATCGGCGCGGCGGACCGTCTTCAACTATCCAGGAACAGAGCATGCCCAACCCCGACTTCGAGCTCAACGACAACGTCGGCCGGACCTCGGAGCAGACCACCGCTGCCCGCCTCGGCATCGCAACCCCCAACGACCTGAAGCGCTGGGCCCGCCGCGATGCTGAAGTGTTCCTCGCCGAGCACCCGCTGCCCACCGAGCCCCTGCCGACGCCGGATACAGCCCCCTTCCGGGCTGCCCTCGCCGCAGCCGAAACCCCCGCCGAGGTAAGCGCCGTCACCCGGCACTTTCTGCACGCCGCTCAGCCCACCCTGCACGCCGTGTTCGACTTCCTCACCACCATCGCACAGCGGGGCGACCAGCATCTGTCGGCCGGGCCAGGATCCCCTCCCGAACTGCTGATCAGGGCCGCCAACTGCGCTGTCGCCGTACTCGGCATCTCGAACGAGGCGGACCTTGGCGCTCTTCGCGCCGAGTACGACACACCCCCCGCGACGCCGACTGCGCCGACTGCGCCGACGCCCGAACCGGGCCTGCCACCAACGACACACGGGCACAACGGCCGTGCCCCAGGCCGCTAGCACCTCCGGAGACTCCCCTTGTCGACCCCCTCCTACATCGCGCGGCCCACCTCGAACGGATACACCGGCATCTACGTGCACTACGACGGCGACCCTTCATCGAAGCTGCCCTTCCTGCTCGCCGCCTTCCAGTACCACTTCCGCCAGGACCTGGAAGCAATGACACGGCATCTCGTGGACGACGTCGCCATCGGCTGGAAAGAGTTGGGCAGCGACCTCCTCGACGGAGCACCGGCCGAGATCATTGCCGCGCTGGCCGGCGGCGAGCACTGGCCAAGCAGCACCCTGGACAACCTGGTCACTCCCGACGGCTCCCCGCCGACCCGCATGACCGTCACCGATTCGACTGCTGCGGAGCAAGACCTGGAATGGGTCTACGTCCTGCGCCCCGCCGGCATCGAAGTCATCCCCGCGCAGCGCCTCGCCTCGGGGCCCGTCATCGCCTGGGACACCGACCCTCGAACCGACTTCAACAACCCCGGAGCCTGGCCTCGCGTCGCGCCGTCCATCACGACCGAACCGCCCTCCCCCGGCCCCGTAGCCACGAGCGCGTCCCACACCTCTGGCCGACGCTGACCCCCACGCCCGTACCACTTCCGGAGCCCGATCTGCCCGCCCCTTCGATCACGGTCGTCGTCGCCACCCGCCTGCGGGAGGACCGGCTCGCCTACCTCGCCGCCCTGCACGCCAGCCTCGCCCGGCAGTCCGTGCCGTGGGAGGCCGTCATCGCTCTCGACGGCGCCGATCCCCACCGCCTGCCAGCGCCGCTCGCACAGGATGCGCGCGTCCGTACCCTCGCCCTGCCGCGACCGGTCGGCGCGGCCTGCGCCCGCAACCTAGCCCTGGCCCAGGTCCGCACTCAGTACGTCAACTGGGCCGACGACGACGACGAGTTCACCGACGATGCGATGGCCATACGTCTCGACACGCTCCGCGCGACCGGGGTCGGATGGTGCGCCGGCTGGAGCGAAGACCTCCACCCGGACGGCACCACCACCCCGTGGCGGTGCCCAACGCCAGCCGGGCGCCACGAGTCCGGTGACGTGTGGACGCACTGGCCGACACCCAACGACACCATCCCCCTCGGGCCGACGACGATCCTCGCCCGCACCGAGCTGGCGCGCGCAGCCCCGATGGGCGGCCTCGTCCAGGGCGAGGACTACTGCTCCCTCGCCGTCACGTGCCTCGCCCCCGGAATCCTGCTACCGGTGCCGGTCTACCGCTACCGCAAACACCCCGGCCAGATGACCGCCCAGCGCGGCTATGACCAGCTGGAGACTGCCGCCCGCACGCACGCCTGGCAGTACGGACACGCCCTGCAATCGGCCCTCCGGTCCGGATCGGATGTAGGTTCCGCGAACCGGTGCGCACTGTACCCGTGAGATGCGCACCGAATGCGCAATTCCGAGGATCTGTGCGCACTGACTCCGGACGGTAACTAGCTTCCGGTCTATGGTCATCCGGAGTCCCGCACGGGTACGCGCGAGGTACGAGCAGCCGATGGCGTCAGTGCGCTACGACGACGCGTCGGTGCGCAAGGTTCTGTTCAAGGAGCTGCGGTTGGCGGATTTCACGTGGTCGGTTCCATGGCGGAAGTTTCGCTCCGTCAATGGTCAGGCTCACTACTCAGGGCGGTACTCGTCGGCAACGACGGCCGGGCCGGTGGTCTATGAGAGCCGCTTGGAGCTGGCTCGGCTTCTTTTGGCTGACATGGATCCTGCTGTGCGTGGGATCTATGCCCAGCCGTGCCACCTGACCGCCCGGGTAGGCGGTCGGGTACGTCGGCACGTGCCGGACTTCCTGCTGATCATGGAGTCGGGAACGGTGCGGGTGGTGAACGTCAAGCCTGCGGATCGGCTCACGGATCCGAAGATCGCGGAGGCGTTGGCCTGGCCGGGTGAACTGATTGAACGGCACGGTTGGGAGTACGAGATCTGGTCCGGGGTGGACCGGGTAGTCCTGGAGAACGTCCGGTTCCTCGCGGCTTACCGCCGCCCGGGCGTGGTCCCAGAGGCCGAGATCGAACGCGCTTGGGAAAGCGTGCAGGACGGTGACCGACTCGGTGTCGCCGAGCGACGGCTGGCAGCTGGGCGCCACGACCATGAGGCGCGGCCACCGCTTTTGGCGCTGGTGTGGTCTGGCCGGCTGACCACTGATCTGTCCCGCCCGCTGAGTGGCAACTGGGTTCTGCGGAGGTCAGTGTGAACGCGTGGACTACGACACTACGGACAGGACTGCCGCTCACCTATGACGGTGAGCAGTTCACGATCGCGGAGATCGAGGGCCGCCGCATCCTCCTTCAGCAGATGTCGGCGCAGGGCCGCCCCACGTGGCGGCAGGTCGACCTGTCGGTGCTGATGGCCCACCCCTCTACCAAGTTCCTGGTGGAAACCTTGGCCGCGGAGCCGGCGGCCGCGGCGTTGTTGGGCGATATCAGTAGTGCGGAGAACGACGCGCTCACCGTTCGGTTCCGGCATGTGCAGGAGGTTCGCTTCGGCTTTCAACTGGGTTCTTCCGCGTTGGCTCTGGAGGGTGAGCCGCGACCGGACTATGCGCCAGAGGTGCCTTTGATGCGACGGTATCGAGCAAAGGCCGCCGAGCTCGGAGTCGATCCAGCGACGGTCCGCCGATGGGTATCCAAGGTTGAGCGGGACGGGCCGGCCGGGCTGGTGAGCAAGCGCCAGGCGACGAGTGTGCTGGATCGGGCAGATCCGCGCTGGTTGGAGATGGCACGCACGGTGATCGGGAGGCTGGAGAAGTCCAGCCGCCCGGTTCGTGGCCTGGTGCTCGCGGAGATCGAAGAACGGGTGGCCAAGAAGTACGGCCGTGGTGTGGTGAGCATTCCGAAGCAGACCACAGGCTATGCACTGCTGAAGGAACTCGGCCGGGGGACCAACGCGTTCGACGGCAGCACGAAGGGGAAGCGGTCCATCGCGAACCGCCCGCAGGGGGTCTTCGGCAAGCTGCGGGCGACGCGCCCGGGCGAGTACATCGTGCTGGACACCAACAGCCTGGATGTCTTCGCGATGGAGCCGGTGACCTGCCGGTGGGTGCAGTGCGAACTCACCGTGGCCATGGACCTCTACAGCAAGGTGATTGCCGGGTTGCGTCTGACGCCGGTATCGACGAAGTCGACCGATGTGGCCGGCGTGCTGTTCGAGACGATCCGACCGCGGGAGGTGTCGCCTGCCGGAACGGGCGAGCCGCTTCCGTACTGCGGGGTTCCTTCCACGGTGGTGTTCGATGCGGAGAAGCTGGTGGACGCGCACGGCCAGCCGCTGCTGCCCGCGGTCGCGGCGGAGACGATCATCTACGACCACGGCAAGATCTACGTCTCGAACCACATCGCGAGCGTCAGTGCGAAGCTCGACATCTCCCTGCAGCCGGCTCGTCCCTACACGCCGACCGACAAGCCGGTGGAACGGTGGTTCAAGTCGTTGAACCAGGGGCTTCTGGCGGCACTTCCCGGCTACAAGGGGCCAGACGTGCACAGCCGGGGAGAGAAGGTAGAGGACGAGGCGTACTTCTTCCTGGACGAGCTTGAGATGATCATCCGCGAGTGGATCACTTTGGTCTATCACCGGCGGCACCACCGAGGACTGACGGTCCCGGAGGTCCCGGGTCTGAAGCTGAGCCCGCTGGAGATGTTCGAGCACGGCGTGAACCGGGCAGGGCCCTTGCGCATCCCGTCGCGGCCGGGCCTCGCGTTCGAGTTCCTGGAAGAGGAGTGGCGCCCTATCCACCACTACGGGGTGGAGATCAACGGGCTCCGCTACAACGGTGACGGGCTCAACGACTACCGCAACCGGATCAGCCCGCACCGCGGTGAGCACGCCGGGAAGTGGCCCGTCGCTGTGGATCGCGCCGACGTCAGGAAAATCTACTTCCAGGATCCGAAACAGCTTCACCTGTGGCACACGCTGGACTGGGAGCATGCCCCGGCCCTGAACGGGCCGGCCAGCCTGGAAGCGTTGAAGTACGCACGCCGGATCGCGGCCAAGACGCACCGCTTCCCGGACACCAAGCGCGCCCTGATCGAGTTGCTGGAACGCTGGGGCGCCGGGCTGACCGTGGACCGGACCGAGCGGCGCATGGCGGTGCGTTTGTCGCAGGACCGTCGGCACCTGATCGGCGAAGGCGACCCCGAAGCCGAGGCGATCGCCGAGCTCCCTTCCGTGCGCCGCCTGGCAGTGCTCGGCTCACCGGAGGCGGGAACAGGCACAGGGCCGGCAGCGGAGTTGCAGGTGATCACGCCTGCGGATGAGGACCTGGGCGGGGACGACGATGAGGACGAGGAGTGCGAGGCGGCCCCGGCGGACGAGGAGACCGCGGGGCTGGTCGATGAGGATGAGTACTACGCAGACGTCTGGGAGAGCCGTTGAGTACGGCCGACGGCCCCGCGCCGTTCGAGGGCAACGACCGCCAGTATTCGCCCACCCGCCTTCCGGGCTGGCTGCAGGAGGTCTACGGACCCGACCGGACCCGGCCCGAGCAGCTGACCCGCGCCCAGCTTGCTGGGCTGGCTCCGCGCGCGCTCGCGGTCCACAACGACGCTCGGGAGGTCTGGCACGCCAACATCGGCCCCATCGACACCCCGCAGCTGCTCGCGCTCCATGCGGACTTGCGCGAGATCGTCGAGTCGAACCGACAGGACGGCAACAAGACCAAACCGGCCGCCCTGGTGGACGCCCACCCAGGACTCGGCAAGAGCACGGCGGTGCGCGCGTACGGCTGCGACCTGTTCAAACGGCAGGTCAACCTGCGCGGAGACACCACGCCGGATGGTGCCCGGCGGGTGCCGGTCATCTACATCGCGCTCAGCGGCAACACTCAGATCCGCGGTCTGAACGCGGCGATCTGCCGGTTCTACGGGCTGCCCGTCAAGGGAGACGCGGACACGCTGGCCGAGCGGGCCGTGGACGCGGTTCTGTCGATGAAGACCGTGGCCATGGTCATCGACGACATCCACTTCCTGGCCGGATCGACGTCGAACTTGGTCCGCATGGCCAACCAGCTCAAGTACCTCTCCAACGTCTTCCCCGTCACCCTCATCTACGTGGGCGTCGGGGTCCAGGAGCGCGGCATCCTCCATGAGGGCTTCTCGCCGAGGGAGAGTCCGCTCGCGCAGTTCGGGCGCCGTACCACGGCGCTGACGTTGCTGCCCTTCCAGGTCGATGACGACGAGGGCCGCCTGCAGTGGCGCCAGCTGCTCAAGACGATCGAGCAGAAGCTCGTCCTGGCCGAGAAGTACCCCGGCATGCTCGCCGAGGACCTCTCGGACTACCTCTTCGCCCGCTCCACCGGGCACTTCGCCTCCCTCATGTCCCTGATCAACCGCGGCTGCCTGCGCGCGATCCGAGGTGGGAACGAGCGCCTGGACGAAGGGCTGATGAACCAGGTGAAGAACGACGCCGCGGCCGAGGAGGCCCGCAAGGAACTGGAGGCCGAGATCAAGGCCGGCCTCAAGATCACACGGCCGGCCCAGGATCCACGACGCCGCAGGAAGTCGGCATGACGGACTGGACCGACGAGCGCATCCCCATCGGGGTAGCGCCCTCCCCGGGGGAGGCCCTGGACAGCTGGTGCGAGCGCTACGCGCACCGCCTGCGAACGCACACCGTTGACTTCGCCGACTACCTGGGACTGCCGCACACGTCCCTGCGCAGGATGGTCCGGCGCCTCACCGAAGGCGAGCTGGAGCGGCTGGAGCGGCGCACCGGCATCGGAGCCGAGCAGCTGAGGGCGATGACACTGGAGGCGTTCGACGGTTCCCTCGTGCGGATCACCGGGCAGACCCGCCGGCTGACTGCGCCCGCCAACTGGCGGTTCTACGGCACCACCTCGCGCTACTGCCCCGCCTGCCTGGCCGACAACGGGGGCCGGTGGCAGCTGCACTGGCGCCTGGGCTGGACCTTCGCCTGCACCCGCCACCGGCTCCTGCTCCTCGAACGGTGCCCCCGCTGTGGCAAGCACCCGCCCGTACTCAGCGGCGGCAACCACCGCATGCTGCCCCGGCCACAAGCCTGCCGTTCCCTCACCGAGCGCGACGGCCGCGGCACTCGCTGCGGCTATCCCCTGGCCGAAGCCCCCGCTGTCTTCCTCGCCGAAGGCGATGCCGTCCTGCTGGCCCAGGCCGGCGTCAACGCGCAGGTCATCGCGGAGCATCGCAGTGCTGCGGCGCGGGAACGGGCCGGCGAGCTGTCACACCTGGGACGACGAGCGCTACGCAGCATCGGCACCCGCCCGGCAATCGTGCCGCCCATCGCGCGGGACATCATCACGGCCTGCGGTGGCGAGCTTCTCGCCGGCGCCGCGGCGATGGAGATCCACGACGCGCGCAACGTTGCCATCGGGACCACCCTGGCCGCCATCGCCACCGATCCCGAGCATCCGCTGCGCGAAGACATGTTCGCGTGGATGTGCCTCGCTCCCGACCACGAATTGGGTGAGCTGCGCGAGCACCCGACGCGGTACCTGCGCAACTGGAGCCCCGCAGGCCCTCGCGTGATCAAGCGTATCCTCGCCGCGTCCGACAGGCAGCTCACGCTCAAGGCCCGGCTGCGCTACGGAACAGCGACCGCCGAGCCCGCCGTGCCCTGCTTGAGCGAGGCCGACATCACCGTGCGGGCGTCCAAGACGCCCGGGATGCTCTGGCCGTCCTGGACACTGCGGCTGCTGCCGCCCAAGAGCCCGCACCAGCCGCGGATCTCGGGCATCCGGCGGGCCTGCGCGAGCCTCATGCTCGTTCCCGGTGGGCCGGCCGGACATCGTCAAGCCGCCCGGATCATGGGCAACCCGCAGTTCCGCAGCAACCTGGAGTCCCTGCTGGCGCTCGTCGACGCCGATCACATCTGCAGCACGCTGACGCACTACGCACGCGTCCTCGACGCGCACGAGGTACCGATCGACTACGCACGCCGCCGAACCCTGTTCGCCGACGAGGCGAGTCCGCTGCTGCTCGACGAGAACGCCCACTGGCTCCTCTGCAAGAGCCTGGGCACCCGGCAGTTCCAACAAGTCCACCTGCAACGGCTGCGCTGGCAGCTGCGGCGAATACTCCTCGGGGCCGACCCGCAGCCCGGCAACCACGCACCCGCCTGGACGCACCGCTTCGCCTACCGGACCCACCCGGAGATCCACGCCTTCCTCAACGAGCAGGCGCACCGCAACCTCGCCGCCCACCACATCACCGACGAGCCGGTGACCTGGGAACCGCCCGCACACTGGCTCGACACCATCGCCCTGCCCCAACCAGTTCTGGACCTCCCCACCAAACGCGTCCGTACCCTGCTGACCCCCGACTCCACCGCCCGTGACGTCGCCCGGGCCCTGGGCCTCACGGTGCACCAGCTGCGCCTGCTGATGGAGAGCCGCCGCCTGAGCGCGCAGACCCGCCCGCACAACAAGGGCAACTACCCTCGCCCACCGCGCCAGGGCTACCTGGTCCCCGACAAACTGCGCGACCTCTACCAACAGCAGGGCCTGCAACAGCTGCAGATCGCCGAACTCGCCGGATGCACCACCGCCGTCGTCAAGACCGCGCTGAAGCAGGCGAACATCCCGCTGCGACCCCGCCGAGCGCCGGGCGAACTGAAACAGTCCGTCGATCCGGCATGGCTGCGCACCGAGTACCACAACAAAGGCAGAACGGTGGCCGACATCGCCCGCGAGCTATCCGCCCCCGCCACGAACGTCTCCCCCCTCCTCGACGCGTGGGGCATCCCCCGCCACCCGCCCGGCCACAGAGCACCTCCGGCCTGGCAACCTAGCCCCTTCGCGAACCTCGGCATCCCCCTGTCAGTACCGATGGAACACATCAGCACCCGCCAGGGCGGAACCGAATGGCTGCGCACCGCCCTCCTGATCCCCGGCCACCGCACACGCCGCTCAGCCGCGCTCACCCTGGGCATCCCCCGCACGTCACTCAACGGCCGACTGAAGATGCTGGAGACTACCGCCGGGTTCGAGATCTTCAACCACCGCACACGCCCCGTCGTCGCGACGCGAAGCGGCCAGGCGCTCCTTGACGAAGCACGACGCCTTTTCGACCTGCTCGACCAGCAATCGCGGCACCGTGCCGGCGTCACTCCAGCACTGGCCTGACTGCATGAAGCAGACGGCGGGCCGGGGTGAACTTCACGGTCTGAGACTGGGCAGGGACGGGGCGGTCCCTGCCATGACCCGGGCGGGTAGCCGGTGGGGCGGCTAAGGGCCGCAGTCCGTGGCGTTCGCGCAGGATCGACCGGACCTCGCGACGACGGCGGCCGTCACCGTGAGCTCGACTGTGATCCGGCAACGCTGCGGGCAGGGCGACTTCTTGCCACCGCGGTCCCGGAGTGGTGGCCCCGCGCCTGCAGGCGGTCGTGGAAAGCGCGCCCGGCTTTGGGCTTCGTCGAACCGCTCCTGAGATCGGCACTGTCCGCCGGCTGCCGTGGGTTCGGGAGATGAGATCAGCTTGCCGTCGCTCTCGACGGCAGCCTGCACCCCCGCGAACATAGTGGGACCCAAGAGCGGTTGCACGGAGCTCCTACTTGAGGCGGTGGCTGGCGGTGAGGCGGAAAGCGGTATGGGTCCCGCTGTTGAACACGGCACTGCGTCCGTGGGCCGGTGAGAGCCGGGCCTGGGCCGGTGTGCCGGTCTCCCGGCTGGAGGAGCGGGCCAGAGCCCTGGAGAAGACCGCGTGCCAGGTGGACCCGGAGTTCCTGGGAGGGATGGCGATGGTGTGGGACGCCTTCGCCACGGCCGAGAACGTGTCGCCGCTGGGCCGTCTCGCGCTGCGCCAGGACATCGTGCGCCGGCTGGCGATCCGACTGCGCATGCAGCAGGAGAGCGCCCGCTGGTGCGATGCCGTGGCCGCACGGCCGATCCACCGGCCGGTCTTCGTGGTGGGTCTGCCGCGCAGCGGCACCACTCTGCTGCACCGGTTGCTGGCGGACGCCCCGGCGCTGCGGGCACCACGGCTGTACGAGTTGAACGACCCCCGCCCTCGCGGCACCGACGAGGCACGTCGTATCCGCCGTGCGCACCGGATCGCCCAGACCACTCACGCGCTGGCGCCTGCCATGCGGGCGATGCACCCGCTGGACGCGCGGAGCCCCGAGGAGTGCAGCTTCCTCCTCCCGCACGGCCTGTTCCATCACACCCGCGTACGTGTCCCCGGATACCTCCGATGGCTGGAAGGCCGGGACTTCACGGAGGACTACCGCTACTTCGGCCACCAGCTGCGCTTCATGGACACCGGCACGCCGTCCCGCTGGGTGGTGAAGTGCCCCTCCCACCTGTGGGCGCTGGAGGCCATCCTTTCCGCCTACCCCGACGCCACCGTGGTCTGGGTGCACCGGAACCCGCAGACCACCCTGCCCTCGTGGTGCAGCCTCACCGAGACAACGATGGGCCTGCACACCGACCGGGTGGACCTCGCCCTGCTGGGACAGGACTGGCTGCGGTATGGTCCCAGGCCACCGCACGCGCCACGGCCGCCCGCCAAAAGGCGGACCCCGAACGGTTCATCGACGTGTCCTACCGCGACCTGGTGGCCGACCCCGCAGGCACTGCGGCACAGGTCCTGGCCCGACTGGGCATGGACCACCGCCCACACGTCCCCGCCCGTGACCGGCGAACCCCAGACCACCTCTACACCCTGGAACGCTACGGCCTGGACTCCGCCTCCGTCCACCGGGCCTTCGCCGACTACCTGGCGGCCACGGGAAACGCCGCGGATTAGTGCTGCTCGGCGGAAGTTGGAGGGGCATTGGTCAGGCGGTCTTCAGCAGCCCCTCCCGGGGAAGGTTCTTCCCACCGGAATACCGCCGCCCCGGCACGCCGGCACGGTCCGGTCCCGTCGCGCCCAGCAGCACGGATCCGAAAGAGCAGACCAGTCCTGCCCAGGGTGTCCGGGACAGGCGGGCGACGCGGTACGCCACCGACCGGCCACTGCCCTGCCGTCCTGTTCGCCGGCGGTCACCCCACTGCGCTGAACAGCTGTTCCGGGTCAACCGGGTGTGCGGCACGTTCCCGGGCGGGGAGGACGGACGCGCAGCCGTATACCGGCAGACGGAGACCCGTTGAGCGGCAACGTCAGGGAGCTGACCGAGCGTTCTTCCCCGGCCAGCGACCTCAACGCCGAGGGCCCGTGCCCATCGGCTTCTGGCCGAATGAGACTGGCGGTGCACGATGCCCCGGGCCGTTCTCGAAGAGGTCGCACCGAAGCACTCCGGCAGGCTCAAGGCCGTAGAGCTGAGCGCCGACCAAACCCCGTACACGACACCGAATATGAGGCTGCCGGGCCGGGAGGGGGCCCAACCAGACCTTGCCGGTCCGGCAGCCTCGGTGGCCGGGCAGGCTCCGAGGCTGCCCGGCCGGGTGCAGCGGGTGCGGGCAGGGGGGGCCGCCGCACCACGCTGGTCTATCGCCGGGGCCACGGGCAACTGCCCGCCGGCATGGCCCACTCCCGGTCCACCTGACCGGGCATGGCACGCCCCATCGCGTTCCAGCTGGCGGCCAGGACCGCGAAGACCGGTTCCGCCAGGGGCAGGCGGAGCCGTCTCACCGCGGGCAACGACCGGGGCGGGCGGCGGCGTCATCGTGGTCACACTGTCCTAACGCGCGAACCCGGCTGCGGTCACCGCTGGCGGGTAGAGCGTTCACGCAATGCGGTGCGGGCCTGGGTGATGGTGATCAGGATCCCGAACTCCTGGAGAGCGATGTGCTGCACGCTCTCGGCGGTGGCGGTACTGTTCTCGCCGCTGCGGGCGTGCGCGAGTTCGGCGGCTCCCAGGGAGAGCAGCTGCTCGCGGTCGTGCTCGTCATGTTGGTGGGTGGTATACGCGGTCAGGACCTGACGCCAGATCCCGCTCATCGGCCGTTCCCGTCGCGTGGGACGGGAGCTGCATCCGCGTACGCGTCCTGCGGCGTACTGCTTGTCTTCGCCTCGGGGTGGTGAATGCCGAACGGGCCCGGGGCGCCATGGGAAACCCCGAGCACGGGAGCTCCCTTCGCACGGTACTCGGCGTCATAGATCACGGGCGGCTCCAGGGCGTCGGTCGTAGGCCAGGCTGGTCCACCGTACCGAGCCCGGCCCGGGGACGTGTCGAACCCGGCCCGACCCGACACATCGTGTCGGGGGGCGGGGCGTGGGGCCGTGTCCGGTCGCAGACTCGCCTCGGCCACCGAAAAGCTCGGCGACCCGGTCTTCACGCGCTCGCACCGCACGCGTGAGGTTCGCGAGCTCCCGGAGCGCGCAGCGGCCGCAGAAGCGTCCACCCAGGCGTGTTGCTGAAGGCGTTGACGGTGCAGAGGCGAGGTAGGTCCGGGAGACGGCCACCGACTGCGGCATGCTGCCGACGGAAGTGGTGGCGGTAAGGGGTGGGGCATCAAGGGTGTCTCCTGCGATGGAGCACTTGGGTGCCTGCGGCTGGTCCGGTCCGGTTCGAGCCCGGAACCGGACCGGGACACGTGCGCCCGGAGACTCTCACCGGAGTGGTGGGTGAAAGCATCGAAAGGCGTCCGGCGGAGCCCCTGGGACGACCTCAGCGGCGCAGGCCCCGGGCGGCTTTCCGCTGAAGCTCCTATTGCTGTCAAGCGGTCTGGACCCAGGTGCGGTAGGCGTGTGCGAGGTCGTCGTCTCGGCTGAGGCCTCGTTCGAGTCTGGATATGGTGGTGGGCCAGACGCCGAAGTGCTGGGCGACTGCGGTGAGGGTGATGTTCTTGGACTGCCGCAGCGGCCGTAGGTCGGCGATCTCGGGGACCGCGACCGTCGTGGTCAGGTAGCGGAAGATCTCCCGGGCGATGGCTCGTTTCAGCAGCCGGATGATCTCCTTCTTCGTCCGGCCGGCGGCGGTTTGCCGTGCCACGTAAGCGCGGGTCCTTGCGTCGCTGGCCATGCGGACGAGGGCGATGCGATAGAGGGCCGCATTGGCGGCTCGGTCGCCGCCCCTGGACAGGCGGTGCCGGTGGGTTTTGCCGCTGGAGGCGGGGACCGGTGCGACGCCGCACAAGGCGGCGAAGGACGCCTCGGTCCGCATCCGTTCCGGGTTGCCGCCAGCAGTGATCAGCAGCTGTGCTGCGGTGTCCGGGCCGACGCCGTAGGCGGCACGCAGTCCGGGATTGTGGGTGCTGGCCTCGCTGTCCAGTACCTGGGTCAGGGCCTGGTGCTCGGCGGTGAGTTCCTTGACGCGGCGCGCGAGGCTTTTGAGCGCGGTGAGGATCGCGATGTGCACGGCGTCGCCGGTTGGCCGCATCCGGGCCAGCGCGTCGGTGCGGTCGGTGCCGCTGAGCTGTGTGTATTTGGTGCGGATGGCGTCGGGCGCGGTGATGAGGAGCTGCCCGATCTGGTTCAGGGCGGCGGTGCGGGCCTTGGTGGCGGACCGAGCCGCGTTGTGCAGAGCGCGGATCCCGGCGACGGTGTCGTCCTTGGGCGCGCTGGAGGCCCGGCCGGACAGAGCGGCCCGGGCGGCCGCGTAGGCGTCGACGGGATCGGACTTGCCGATGCGTCGGCGCTCGGCTCGGTCGGGCCGGTTGACCTCCACGACGGTAAGTCCCTCGGCGCGGGCGGCGCGCGTGAACCCGGCTCCGTAGGAGGCGGTGCCTTCCACCCCGATCGCGACGACGTGTCCGTGTGCGGTTATGAAGGCCAGGGCCGCGGCATAGCCGGGAGTTGTGGTGGCGAACTCGCCGTCCGCGAGATGCCCGCCGTTGCTGCTGATCACCGCGACATGCAGAGTGTCGGCGTGTGAATCGACCCCGCCGAACACGTCCGAGCCAGTGCTGACCGTCGAGCTCGTTGCTGCCATCCTGGTGGCGCCTTCCTACCCGGAGGTGGCGTCGGCCGGGTGGCGCAGACAGGACATTGAAGGGGCTTCTGACCAAGCTCCTATCAGGTCATGTTCCGCCCGGCCGAAGCCATGAGAACGAGCCCCGGCGGCCGGACAGTACAGCGGGAAGACAGCCCAGCAGGGCGTCAGTCAGTGCCAGAGTCACGACCACCGGAACCCGCATACCAATATCAATGTCAGTGCCGGCAGGTCAGACGAAGGTGAGCGTCCCCACGGTGTGGATGCCGGAGACGGTGCCCAGGCCCAGGGTGCAGGTCAGGACGTCGGTGGCGGGGCCGGTCTGATTGCTGATCACGGTGTCGCCGGCGAACAGTCCGCCGGTGACGGTTCCGGTGAGGACGGAGGTGTAGACGGCTCCGGCGATGGTGGTGGTGTAGTTCAGGGACAGGGTGCTGCTCTGCCCGGTGTTCCAGGTGATGGTGGAGGCCGAGGACCCCGACCCGGCCAGGGTCAGGCAGCTACGGCCCGGGACGTGGAAGGTGCCGCTGAAGGTGCCGGACGTGATGCCGGGAACGGTGGTGGAGGTGCACGGGCCGAACAGGTTGTTCGTGGTGACGGTGACGTCCTGGGGCGTGGTGGTCAGAGCGGGGCTGAACGTGACGGACGAGCTGGTGGGCGGCAGGCAGACCAGGTCACCGGCCTGGGCGTGGGCCGGTGCGGCAACGGCCAGTCCGGTGCAGACGGCGGCCAGGGCGGTCAGGGCGGCGAGAACGGTACGGATCACGGGAACCTCCTTGGATTTCGGGCCTTGTGGGTCAGAGGTTCGCGTCGAGGAAATCCTCCAGCTGTCCCTTGGACAGCGCCCCGACCTTGGTCGCCACGACCTGGCCGTTCTTGAACAACAGAAGCGTGGGAAGACCCCTGACGTCGTACTTCGGGGCCGTGGCGGGGTTCTGATCGATGTTGAGCTTCGCGATGGTGAGCCTCCCGGCGTACGCCGCGGCGGCGTCGTCGAGAACGGGCGCGATCATCTTGCTCGGCCCGTTCCACTCCGCCCAGAAATCCACCAGAACCGGGCCGGGGGCTTCCAGGACATCAGCGGCGAACGAACCGTCGGTGACCTCAATGACCGTGTCGGACACGCACTCTCCACTCCGTGAGGGGCAGGGCACCCGCGTACGGCCGGCACCCTGCCGTGAGGGCCTGACGGGCTTCATTCCCCAGGGAGGCGCGGGCTATGTACCCGTACCGGATCCCGCTCACCGAGACTCCAGCTGGCGTGGAGACCCGTCCTTGTGAGGGCCCTGAGTTCGCTCGCCGGGCTCCGCGGAGGGAGTTGGGATGGCTCAATCGCGCCCTTGAACCTGTCGTGGAACACGGGGAGGATCACCGCGCCGACATCACCGACAGTGGGAAAGGGTAACCGAAAGTGACGTTCTGGGGTGAGTGTGCCGCCTGCCACTCGTCATGTCCTGACATCCGGCCGGACGACACGACCGCGCCGTGCCCGGCAGCGGCCGCGGGCGGAGCCGGGCCGGTGGGACGTCTTCCGGGCAGGACCGCCGGGCAGCTACTCCGTCACGCTGGTGGTGTTCTCGGCCGCAGGACCGAGGTTGCGCCGCACTAGATGTGCCGCGGAGCCCGATGAGTGCAGGCCCGCGTGAACAGTGCGGGCCAGGAACAGGAGACCTCGTCATGAACAGTTCCACCGTGACCGCCCGGTACCGGGGCGGTCTGCTCCGAAGGGCGGCGGCCCCGGCGATGGCCGTGGCCCTGGCTGCCGGCGGGCTGAGCGCCGGCACGGCCGCGACCGCCGTTGCCGCCGCCCCCGCGAACCCGACGGCCTACATCGCCAACTACAGCGCCGACACCGTCACCGCGATCGACACCGTCACCGGGACCACCGTCGCCACGATCCCCGTCGGAAACGCCCCGACGAGCGTGACGGTCGCACCCGGCGGGGAACAGGTGTACGTCGTCAACTCCGAGGCGGACAGCATGTCCGTCATCGACACCACCACCAACACCGTGACCGACACGATTCCGGCCGGAACCTCTCCCTACGATGTCGCGGTCAGTCCTTCGGGCGCGGAAGCGTACGTCGCCGACGCCGATGCCGGCAGTGTGCGGGTCGTGGACCTGGCAACCCGGGCGACCGTCTCCACCATCGGCGTCGGTGCGAGTCCGCTGGCGGTGGCCATCAGCCCGGACGGCACCCGCGCCTACACCGCCGACTACTTCGACGACACGGTCTCCGTCATCGACACCGCCACCATGACGGTCACCGCGACCATTCCCACCAGCAGCGAAACGAGCGACATCGCGCTCACGCCGGACGGGACCCGCGCCTATGTGACCACGGTCCAGGAGGTGTTCGTCCTCGACCTGGCCACCAACACCGTGCTCACCCAGGTGCCCACCCCGGGGACCACCGACTCCGTGACGCTCTCCACGGACGGCACCCGCGCCTACGTCTCCCAGGGCGACGTCGGATTCGTCCGGGCGATCGACACCGCGACGAACACCGTCGTCGGCAACACCACCCTGCCCGGCGGTTCGGGGACAGCGGTCGACGTCACCCCTGACGGTGCCCACCTCTACGTCACGAGCTTCGGCGACGACAACGTCAGCGTCGTGGACACCGCGACGAACACCGTGACCGCCACCCATCCCACCGGGGCCGGGCCGGGCGCCGTCGCGATCACGCCCGTCGACGCCGTGCCCGAGGAGGCGGACCTCGGTGTCCAGCTCGATGCCACCCCGGTGCCGAACCTGGTCAACGGCCGCATCGACTACACCCTGACCCTGACCAACAACGGACCCAACGCCCTCCGCGCGGGCACCGTCGAGGCACCACTGCCCGCACCGATGACCGCCACCAGCCCCGACTGCACCGTCGCCGCCGGCAAGGTCACCTGCACCACCGGGCCCCTCGCACCGGGCGCGAGCATCACCCGGCACTTCACCGCACCGGTCGCCGCCCTCAGCCTCGGCACCACCTACACGGTGACCGCCACCCGCACCACGAGCAGCCCCACCGACCCCAACCCCGCCAACGACACCGCCACCCGCAAGTGCACCGCGCTGACCTCCCTCATCATCAACTGCACCTGACCCGCCCCAGCAACCCCGCCGAAGCTCCCCGACCCGGACCACGACGCGCCGACGGACTGGCGCTGTCCGCCGGCAGGCCCCTGTCAGGAGAAGCCCGGCACCGGGCCGCAAGCACAGCAGCCGGTGCTCCAGGACCCGGCCGGTGAGCCGGACACCCCGGCCACGGCCTCGCACAATGAAGGAGAGACCAATGATCAAGAACCCCTTACTCCGGTGGCTCGCCCCGATGGCGGCGGTCTTCACCGCGGCCGTGCTCCTGGCTCCGCAGGCCACGGCCGCCGACACCGCGGCCGCCGACACCGTGGTCGCCCGGAGCCAGCACAGCACTCTGACGATGTCCACAACATCGGCACAGCCGGGTGACACCGTCACTTTCACCACGAGCATCACCAACAACACCGACACGAGCCAGCCCGCAGGGCTGTACATCGTCGCCGACGCGTCCCTGTTCGACGTGCCCGGCACCTGCACCCCGGTCACAGGACCGACACCCACCTGCGAGTTCGGCGACGACGGGAACATCCTCGTCGCCCTGTACCGGATCCCCGAACGCCAGATCCCGGCCGGCGGCACCGCTGAGGCCCGCCTGACGGTCACCGTCCGCCAGGACGCAGCCCCGGGAACGCACAGCCTCAGGCTGGACGGGGCAGTGGGCCGGGACAATAGCGTCTTCACCCCCGCCAGTGTTCCCTTCCAGGTCACCAGCGAGGCCGACGTCGCCGTGGGGCTGACCGCGACCGCACCGCCGCTCGCCAGCACGATCACCTACCGGCAGACCGTCACGAACAACGGGCCCGCCACCACCGCCGGCGGCACCGTCACCACCAGCCTCCCCGCCCAGACCAGCAGCGTCACCGGCCTGCCCGCCAACTGCACCTACAACCCGGCCGGCAAGACCGTCGCCTGCACCTTCACCGACCTCGCCAACGCCGCCACCAATACCAACACCTTCACCGCACGCCTCAACCTCCTCTCCCTCGGCTCCCTGCCCGCCAACGCCACCCGCACCACCAGCACCCCCACCGACCCCAACCCCGCAAACGACACCGCCACCGCCAACTGCACCGTCCTCACCGGCCTGATCATCAACTGCTGACCCACCAAAGGAACACGGCACGGCGGGCGCCCGCCCCCCTCCACCAGGAGAGCGGACGCCCGCCGGCGCCACCCGCAACGCCGGACACCCCCTGACCGGGGCGGCGACAACCCCCTCGACCCATCACACTCCTCCGCCAGCCGCACCGGCACGCTCACGACCGCTTCACCGCAGCCATGGCCTCGAACGGCGTGGTGCCACCACCGCCGCCCAGCGCCCCGGTCCGGTGCCACCGCTGCATGACAAGGCTCTGGCCTCTGCTGCGGTGCTCGTTCGCCAGGGCCGGGCCTCGAAGCCGGTAGTTGCGATAACCGCCCCGCCCAGTACGGCGTGCGGCTCGCGGACGGAGGCCGGAACGGCGAGCTCGTCAACGGCTGCGCATTGCCCAGCTGTAGGCCGTCGGCCTGAAGTACCGGCTCTGGCTACGGATGTCGACCGCTTCCAGGCCAGCGCGCAGCGGCTGGGCCTCCCCCGTCCCAGGGCCGCCCACTGCGCTGGCCGATGGCTGTACCGCCCCGAACTGCTGTGGGCGTCGCGCCCAGCTTCCGTCATGAGCTGGGCAAATAGCCCACCCGTTCATCGCCGGGAAGCATTGGTGTACCCCGCCCACGCCCGGTCAACGGCACGGATCCTGAACGGTTCCGGCGAAGCAGCGGAGGGAGGCTGCCGGGCCGGGAGGGGGCCCAACCAGACCAGCCGGTCCGGCAGCCTCGGTGGCCGGGCAGGCTCCAAGGCTGCCGGCCGGGTACAGCGGGTGCGGGCCCGTGTGGCGACCACCGCACCGCGCTGGTCTATCGCCGGGGCCACGGGCAACTGCCCGCCAGCAGGGCCCACTCCCGGTCAACCTGACCGGGCACGACACGCCCCTTCGCGCTCCAGCTGGCAGCCAGGGCCGCGAAGATCGGCTCACCGGGGGCAGGCGGCACCGGTTCACCGCGGTCAACGACGGGGGCGGACGGCGGCGTCATTGTGGTCACGCACGTTCTAACGCGCGACTCCGACTGCGGTCACCCCTGGCGGGTAGGGCGATCACGCAACGCGGTACGGGTGCGTGATGCTGCTCAGGAGCTTGCTGTTTCGGGTGTGCGAGTTCTTTGGCGCCCAGGGCAAGCAGTCTCGTCAAGGATGAGCAGGGATTCACGGGCGGGCGGGTCATCACCGTCTGCCCGTCATTGAATGCGTTCAGCCAGGTAGTGCCCTTTTCCTTCGTGAAGCACTTCGACGAGGGCGTCCGCGTGGGCACGACGAAGCGTGAACGGTCGGCGGAGGCCATCAGGCCCTTGCCCCAGAACTCCGCGACCGGGACCCGGGCTGCGGTCTCGATCAGTGCCGCGGTGGTGTCGGCCCCGAGGTGGTACCGGTCGACGTGGTCCAGACAGGAGCTGGTCGGTCACAGTCCCTCCGGCCGCACGCGGGTGCGTGCGGCCGGCCTGTGCGGTCAGCAGGTGATGATCAGGCTGGTGACGGCGGTGCAGGTCTTGGTGGCGGTGTCGTTGGCCGTGTTGGGGTCGGTGGGGGTGCTGGTGGTGCGGGTGGCGGTGGCCGGCAGCGTGCCCAGGGTCAGCAGGTTCTGTTGTGCGGTGAAGGTGTTGGTGGCGGTCGCGCCGCTGGCCAGGCCGGTGATGGTGCAGGCCACGGTCTTGCCGGTGTTGTTGTAGGTGCAGTTGGCGGGCAGGCCCGTGACCCCGGTGGTCTGGGACGGCAGCGTGGTGGTGACGGTGCCGGTCGTGATGGTGGCGGGGCCGTTGTTGGTGGCCGTCTGGGTGTAGGTGATCGCCGAGGACAGCAGCGGGGCCGGTACGGCCGTCAGCCCGACAGCGAGGTCGGCGTTGGGGGCCGGCACTGCTCCGACGGTCACGGAGACCGGTCCGCCGCCGACGGGAATGGTGGCGGTGACGGTGTTCCTCGCGGGACCCATGCCGCTTTCCGCTTCACCGCCGGCCACCTCCCTCACACAGGAGTCCCGTGATACCGATCTTCGGCCCACCATGTTCGCGGGGACGGAGGCTGCCGTCGAGAGCGACGACAGGCTGATCTCGTCCCGAACCCGCGGCAGCCGACGGACGGTCTCCAACGAGGAGCGGTTCGAAGCGAACCGACGAACCAGGCGTGTCTCCCGGACGCCCTGCTGACACGGGCGGGAGTCTGGAGTGTCTGGCCTGCTATATGTCTCCCGGAGGCGGGGGCCGCTGGGCGTCCGGTACGTGCCGGTCGGCTTCCTTCCAGCGGGAGGGCGAACGTGCTGGCCGCCTCCTCGGCACTGGTTCCGGCAAGAACACGGTATGGCTCCACCTGGAAGGTCCGGTCCGCGCCCGGGCCGGCCCGGGGTTTCCTCGGCTGCCATCGCGATCGCGTCGCGGTTGCGGGTTCTGGTGGCTGTGCCGGTCAGTCGTCCGAGTAGGTGTCACTGCGGCTGGTTGAGGCGTCACGGGTGTGCCATTCCAGAAGGGTGTCGCCGTTGAGACGTTCGAGGACGTAGCGGTCGGCCCGCCACCACACTGCTTCCGAGGCGTGAGTACCGGCGGCGAACGTGCGGGTGACGTCCTGCTCGACGGTAGCTGTTCTCGTGGTCGTCGACGACTGGGTCACTGTCAGCTGCTCGCTGAACGTGGCTGCGAACGAGGAGGAGAAATGCTTGAACGTCACTGAGGTGTCGGAGTTGACCGACCAGCCGGTGGTCTTTGACACTGTCTCGGAGTCACTGCTGGTCAGACCGAACGTCGCTTTCGTGGTGTAGGTGTCGGCAGAGGCGGAAGTGTGCTCGTAGTAGAACTGCCGGTCCCAGTACCCGTACCTCTTCAGGATGTAGTACGGCGTGTTGTCCACCTGCCATTTGACGCCACCGCCCATGCTGTCGCTCACCAGCGGGAACGGCACGGCGACCTGCCCGACCAGCACCTCCGTACTCTTGCTGTTCGGTGTGGGCGCGTAGCTAACCATCCGCGGGATGTCGCCGATGTCCACCCCTGACAACGGGACCAGGCCCGTGACCGCGGTGTACTCGTCCTCCTGGTTGAAGGACCAGTTCTCGAAGTACCGCTTGCTGTCACTGTCGCCCTGCAGGGAGAACTGCTCCAGGTGGGCGCTCTGACCGGTGCTGAACCCCGCGACGTTGACGTACAGGGCGCTGCCGACATTCGTCATCAGGCACCAGCCTGCCGGCGCGGCCGTGTCCTGTTTGAGGTTCCACTGCTGGAACTTGCGGCGGGCCTCGTCCTCCTGCAGCGAGAACTGTTCCAGGTGCGCGCTTTTCGATGCGGAGTACGACGCGACATTGGCGCACAAGCCGCTGCCCCTGTTGACCAGGAGGACGTTGCCGTGGTCCAGGAGGAACACATGCCAGGTCTGGAACTCCCTGTTGGAAGAGTTTGGGTCCTGCAGCCTGAGCTGCTCCAGGGGGGCGCTCTGGTCGGAGCTGAACGACGCCACGTTCGCGTACCATTCGCTGCCGCGATTCTGCACGGTGTAGGTGTAGCCCGGGGTGAACGAAGTCGTGGTCAACGGTTCTCCTCACCGCTCCCGAACCGCTCGTGGACTGTGGCACAGGCTCACGAGAGCCCAGGGCAAAATTGCTCCTACGGGAAACACGGAGCGCACTGAACAGCGCCTCTGAGAGGCAGCGTTGCACCCCGCTGCATCGACGTCCCCACTATCCAAGCCCGTTCCCGACCTGTCTGCCCCAGAACCCGCACGAGGGCTGAAAGTGGCCGCTGCGTGCGGGGCAGATCAGACGCTCCTCCTCCCCGATGAGCAGGAAGCCTCCTCTCTACGAGGCACGGCGTTGCTGAAGCCGCCCCGCCAGGCAAGGATCCGGCCGAGAGGGTGGGAATGACCGAAAAGAGCGTCGAAGCCCTCCCCTGGGCAGGAGCCGCCACTCCACGCCAGACGGGAACAACACCAGGTACGTCGCCGGGCCCTATCAGAGACCCCCGTCCCGCTTGCCCACCCCTGACACGCATCACCTCATCCGGAGCGGCGGCCAATTTGCGTATGTAGGGGTCGAGTTCAGCGTTGTGGCCCCGCGCGCGAACGACGCGGTCTCTGTGCGGGCCCGACGCGCTTGACCGTCACCGCGAGGGTTGCGGCGGGGGACAGGGTTTGCGTAGCCGTGCAAGGTTGCTCAAGCTCAGGGTGTGACGATGGAAAAGTCCGGGTCGCCGGGGTCGAGGAGGCCCGCGAGGCGGGACAGGACGGAGGCGTCGCCGGTGACCTCGATGCCCGCCTTCGCGAGAGCGTCGGCCCTGAGTCCTCCCGTCGCGAGCACCGGAAGGGCCCGCGCCGTCGTCGCGAGTGTGACGTCCGCGTCACCGCGCTGGGCCGCCGGGCTGTAGGTGAGCGCGCCGTTGGCCAGCCGCAGGCGGTAGCGCCGGCCGGTGTCGGTCAGGGCGATGTCGATGGTCAGTTTCTCGTTCCATGCCTTGGGGCCGTCGATCTGGATGGCGATGGCGTCGAAGAGCATCTCCGGGGTGAGGGCCGAGATGACGTCCGCGGATGCCGAGACGGTCGGTGTGCCGAACTTCCCCTCGCGCAGTTCGGTGGCGCCCGAGAGGTAGATGTTGCGCCACACGCCGTTCTCCGCGCCGTAGCCGAGCTGCTCGAAGGTGCCGGCCAGCAGTTCACGTGCTGCCGTGTGGTCGGGCTGGGCGAACACGACGTGGCTGAGGATCTCCGCGCTCCAGCGGAAGTCGCCCGCCTCGAACGCGGCACGGGCCTTCTCGACGACCGTGTCCGCCCCTCCGCCGAGTTCGACGTAGCGCTTGCCCTGTTCGACGGGCGGGTGCTGCCACAGGTGCGCCGGGTTGCCGTCGTACCAGCCCATGTAGCGCTGGTAGATCGCTTTGAGGTTGTGGTTCACCGAGCCGTAGTAGCCGCGGGCGTGCCACGCCTGTTCGAGCACGGGCGGGAGCTTGAGGTCCTCCGCGATCTCGGTGCCGGTCCAGCCCTTGTTGATCAGGCGCAGGCACTGGTCGTGCAGATAGGCGTACAGGTCGCGCTGCTCGGAGAGGAACGTCACGACGCGCTCGTTGCCCCAGGTGGGCCAGTGGTGGGACGCGAAGACCACCTCCGCCTCGCCACCGAAGAGGTCGATGGTCTCGGTGAGGTAGTTCGACCATGCGTGCGGGTCGCGGACGAGCGCACCGCGCAGGGTCAGGAGGTTGTGCAGCGTGTGGGTGGCGTCTTCCGCTGCGCACAGCGCCTTGTGGTCGGGGAAGTACACGAGGACCTCGGCCGGGGCCTCGGTGCCGGGGGCCATCTGGAAGACCATCCGCACACCGTCGACCGTCTCGGTCTGCCCCGTCTCGGTGATGTCCAGCGTCGGGGCGATGAGCGTGATGTTGCCCGTCGCCACCGTCTGGGCCAGACCGGTGCCGAGCGCACCGTGCGGCGAGCGGGCCAGTGCTGCCCCGAACATGTACGCCGAGCGCCGGGACATCGCGGTTCCGGCATAGACGTTCTCCGACACGGCGTGCTCCGTGAACTCCGCCGGAGCGATGACCGGCACACGTCCGGCGTCCACATCCTCCTGGGTCGTGATCCCGCGGACGCCGCCGAAGTGGTCCACATGGGGGTGCGTGTACAGCACGCCGGTGACGGGCCGCTCACCGCGGTGCTCGCGGTACAGCGCGAGCGCGGCCGCTGCCGTCTCCTGCGTGACCAGGGGGTCCAGCACCAGGACCCCGGTCTCGCCCTCGATGAACGTGACGTTCGACAGGTCGAACCCCCGCACCTGGTAGATACCGGGTACGACCTCGAACAGCCCTTGGATGGCGTTGAGGGTCGACTGGCGCCACAGGCTCGGGTTCGCGGTGTCCGGCGCGTCGCCCCGGAGGAAGTCGTAGGTGTCGTTGTCCCAGACCACCGCGCCCTCGGCGTTGGTGATCGCGTTCGGGGCCCGCTTACCGAGGAAGCCGCGTTTCGCGTCCTCGAAGTCCTGGGTGTCCGAGAACGGCAGGCTGTTCAGCAGAGCCTGGTTCTGGCCGGCGACGGTCGGGGAGACAGGCTTGGGCGTCATGGGCATAGCGCCCATACTGGCCAGGTTGGCCTGTCTCCGCACGCCGAGCCGCCTGGTCCATACCGGAACGCACCACGACCACCGAGCCGGCCCGCCACGGCACCGCCACCGCCCGAAGCCGGGACCGGATCCACCCCGGCCGACCCCGCCGCACCTGCTGGCTCGACCTGATCAGATCCGACCCGCTTGAAGGGCAGGACAAGTTCAGTGCGCGCGGTGAGGGCCCGGACGGCCGCCCGGGCCCTGACCGTGCTCCTGGCCTGCTCCGGTCACCGGGTGATACAGCGCAGAAGAGTCCTGCCGGCGACCCCGGCCGGTGTGAGGTCTGCGGCGTGGTCGGTGAAGCCCTGTCCGCTCGTTATCACGTGGCCGGGATCGAGGGACGGTGTATGGCGAGCAGGGCCATGTCGTCTTCGGTCAGTCCGCGGCTGAAGTGCTGTACGTCGTCGACGAGGGTGCTGAGCAGTCGGGCGGGGGTCGGGAATGTCCGGCCGGTCAGCCTGGCTGCCGGGTCGTAGAAGGTTCCGGTCGCGTCCCGGGTCTCGGAGAGACCGTCGGTGTACAGGAGCAGTGTGCTGTCCGGGGGAAACTCCCAGGCGTCGTGCCCGCCGGGTGACGGGGCGAGTTCGAGCAGACCCAGAGGCAGCCGGAACGTGCTGGGCATGAGGGGGGTGACACTTCCGTCTCCGCCGAGGAGCAGTGGTGCGGGGTGGCCGCAGTTGAGGATGCGCACGGCCTGGTAGCCGGTGGGGATTTCCACGAGGACGCAGGTGACGAACGTTTCCTCATCGGTGTTGTCCCGGTCCGTGCGGTCCCGCACGAGAGCTCCCTCGAGCCGCCGCGCCACCCCGGACAGCGTCTCCTCCTGCTCGGAGGCTTCCCGGAAGGCCCCGAGGACGACGGAGACGGTCTCGATGGCGGCCATACCCTTCCCCCGGACATCGCCCATCACCAGGCGAACGCCATGAGGGGTGGAGCGGGCGCCATAGAGGTCGCCGCCGATCAGCGCCTCACGCTGAGCTGCCTGGTACCGGGCGGCCACACGCAGCCCTGCCACGTGCTTCGACGGAGTGGGCAGTACGGCGCGCTGGGCAGCCTCGGCCACCTCGTGTGCAGAGGTGAGCCGCTCGCTGCTCAGGCGCACCATGACGTTCACCAGCGCGGCGATGGCCGTGGCGAAGGCGATCGTGGTGAGCTGCGGCCCCATGCTCCGCACGACGGAGTCCTCTCCGTTGATCTCTGCCACGAACCGGAGCGTGGCGGCGGAGACGAAGGCCGCACCTCCGAAGGCGACCGTTCTCCCCAGGCTGAAGACCGGTGCGGCGATCAGCGGCGCGGCCACGAAGAACGGCGAACCGTTGAGATTGAGAGGCGTGAAGAACTGGAAGACGCTCCCGACGAGCAGCAGGACCACGGGCAGCAGACGGGACAGCCACCAGAGATACGAAACCGGCGAGAACGAGGGCTCGACGACAGCCCTGGCCGAAGGGTCAACCTTCTTCTTCACGTGCTCCTCCAGAAAGCCGTGGAGCCGGCACTTGGGCCGCGCTCTGTGACACTGCGGAACTGCTGGTGACCAAACCTGACCAAGGCCGCAGACAGCCCGCACGCATGCACCCACGCCGGACAAAGGCCCAGACCCCTCCGGGCACCGACGCCACTCCTTGACCGTAAACGAAAAGGGCCATTTGGGCGTATGGTCGCTTTAGTGAGCTAAGTTACCGTCTGGGAACATAGGAGTAAACAGCTCTGCCATCGAGCACCGCAGCACGCACGGATAGTCAACGCCGGGGGCCGTCGAGTCGTACCTGCGCAGCGTCGCAACCCGCAAGGGAACGAACCCCATGCCGACCGCCCGTCTGCGCGCCGTTTCCAGAAGCCGGACGAGCAGCACGGCGCCGCCGGCCCCCGGCAGGCCAACGGTCCGCACCTCGACCAGAACAAAAGGTTCGGGTACGTCTAACCAGGTCACCGACAGCTCCGGGGCGCGGGGATTCGCGGTAACAGTTCCCATAGCAAGCGCCCGCCGCCCACTCAGGCGACGAGGGTGTGTCGGTCGGCGAGGGGCATGTGCAGCTGCGCAGCGAGGGGCGCGCAGCGGGTGGAGAAGCGGCCTTTGGCGATGACCGGGACAACGTCGGCCATCGCAACATAGACAACGATCCCCGGTTACCCAAACCGGCGATCGTCGGGACACTTGAAGCATCCATTCAGCCGCGAAACCCAGTGGCCTGACATGCGCGCGGCCTGCTGGCCGCCACGACGGAGGAGCTATCTCACCCCACACTTGCACCCGTGCGCTTTCGCCTGCAGGACAACCCCCGCTACCCAGCGTCACCTCGAAAGCAGTGCTCGTGGACGGTTCTGCGCATGATCATGCGACGAACCGCGCAGCCGAAATGCTCACTGGAGGCATCGCCCCAGGTGCGCGCACCGCGAGTGCTCACAAACTTGCGGAACCTACATCGGAACCTCCACGGCCGGACCATGCCGGCCCGGTCGGGGGGCCAGCACGATGACGTTCCATTGGATCGACGCACTCACCACGCCCGTGAACGGCGTCCCGGCCTTCCCTGAACGGAGCCCGAGCCCAGGGGAGGCGTCCGAGTGCGAGATATCGCTGTTCACGAGTGCCCGCGACGGCATCGTCGCCCTGGTCGCAGGCAAGGACTGGCGCTGGGCCCATACCGCTCTGGACACGGCCGGCTTCTCGAAGACCGCCGACGGCCACCGGTGTCTCCCGCTCAAGGGCGGGGACCTGGGCCGCACCAGAGATGCCCTGCACGTCCTTGGGGTCCTGACCCAGATAGCCGGTGTCCCGGTCACCGCGGACACGAAGGTCTATATCGGCGACTTCGCCCGCGACCTGGCCGAGTACCTGCCCGGCCACTGGGACGTCTGGGTCGAGTCCTACGCGCTCCAGACCTGGCAGGGTGACCTCGCCGCCTGGATGTGGAGCCCTTCCCTCACAGCGACGCTGGACCAGCACCGGGTGCCGCGGGCGGCACTGCTGAAGCACTCCGACGGTGCCGAACTCGCGGTCATCGAGGATCCCACCGCCGACCGGTTCCACGTCGGTGCGCTCCACCCGAAGGACCTGTTCGCCGACGGACTCGTCACCCCGCCCGCCGGCGTGTCCGTCGCCCCCGAACCGGCTGTTGCCGCTGTGGACGTTTCATCCCGCCTTCTGGCCGCCTACGCCCGGGCCGTGCTCCATTGCCAGGTCAACGCCGTCGAGGAAGACCTGGACTGGGCCCGCAGCACACATTCCGACACTGCTCCCGACCCTCTACCAACCGCGCTCGTCGAAGCCTTCGCCCGGTTCTCGGACGCCGCTCCCCAGATATGCGCAACCGTACGCCAACTGGCAGCGCTCACCGCGGACGAACGGGCGACACTCCTACGGATCAACGATGTCTTCGCCGCTCCGGCCGTCAGCCCCGACGCCCCGGCGATCTCGCGTGTCAATCCTGTGGACTGGTGGCTGCAGGAAGCGGGCGACAGCCTCGTCGCCCTGGCCCGCCGCACGGTACCCGACGCCGAGCCGACCATCGCCAAGCCCGGCAGTCCATCACTTGGCCCCGCCGCAGCGCTGCCGCCTCCACCGCGCCCGGGCACACCCCGTGCTCACCGCTGACCCGCACATTCACAGAAGGAAGCCGCTGCCCCTCTTGGATCCAGATACTCAATTCGTCTTCGGCACCCACCATCAGCACGGATACGCCGCCGCCTTCGCACCGGACTTCTCCTCTCATCTCGCGCACTGGCTTCTGAGCCGCATTCAGTTCGAGCCCGTGCCGCAGGAGCCGGGCCTCTACCGGCTCACCGATCCCGAGAGGGACGGTGCACGCCGCACCCGCCAGGCCGCCCAGGACCTGCGCGCGCTGCACTACGCCGTACACGTGGACGCCGATGTCGCCCACGCTGATTCCGGTCCCTCGCACTCCGCCCGCCAGAACGGGCTCGCCGAACGCCGCACTCGCATCGCCCATGCCGCGGCCACCCGGCCTCCCCGGCGCGGCGTGACCCCGACCGTCTCGGCACCCGCTGCCCGAGTAGTGCCGCCGGAACCTTCCTACGCCCCCACCGTCCACCTCACAGGCGCCGCCCCAGGTCGCGGACGATGAGCACCGCTCCGGAACCGATCCGCATCACCCGAGGGCGTGGTGGACAGGTCGAGGCAGAAGGCACCGTCGACAGCCTCGCCTGGCAGCTCCTCTCGCGGGCCGGGTTTCTGTCCGGACCCACCATCAACGGCCGGTGGATCCGGCTGCCCTTCGACATGGGCGAGGACTGGGAGAACGAGCGGGCGGCCTGGGCCGCGCAGATGCTCGCCACCGCCCGCTTCCCCGTTCAGCTCGGTCCGGGACTCAGCCCCAGAGCTTCCGGCACGACCCAGCCCGCCATCCCCTCTCAATCCCTGCCGCCGCGAACGCTGATGCGTTGAGGGCAACTTCGAGGAGCACCTGATTACCGACACACCCGCCCCATCCGCAACGCATCGGCTTGGTGCCGCCGCCGGGAATTTCCGGTGGAGGATGGCCCGACTCGACCTGGAGACGGAGAAGGCGCTCGATACCGTCCGGGACAGGTACGGGCGAACCGTCCGCTTCACCGACGCAGCGGATATCCGCACTCGGCGTACCCATAAGGCTCTCGCCGGATACCGGCACGATCTCGGCGCGTCTGCGTTGCCCCTGCTGTCCGCCGCGACGCAGGCTCTCGACAGGATGCAGCCCAGCGCCGCCGTGCAGGCGTGGCACGAGCTGATCGCCTCCCTCGCCACGTCGCACGGGGAGATCCTGTGTGCCTCCACCACACCCTCCGAACGCGAAGCCTCGGCCGTCTGGGTCCATCTGGCCCACTGGGCGGACACCGGGCCGATCGCCGCGCATCTCGCCGACCTTCACCACGAGCCCGCCCCGGAGTTCACCGCGGACGAGTCGCGGAAATGGACCGAGAGAGCCCAACGAGCCCGCAGCCGCGGAGCCCTGGACCTCTTCGAGTCCTGGTACGCGGCAGACGGGCGCCGGATCACCCTGGCGTATCTGGTGGAGGACGACGACTCCGAAGTGGTCGCTCTGGCCGGGGACCCCGACGCTCCCGGATGGGCCGTGATCGGCCGGTACGACACCGAGCTTGACGCCGGCACCGCGCTTCCACGGCCCATGCCCCCGGGGGTTCTGCGCCCCGACGCAGCCTCCCGGTTCAACCGCCCCGACCTGGCACCGGAAGTGCCCCTGCAGGAGCTTCTCCGGGACGTCGCCGAAGCTCACCAGGCGGGCGACACCTCCAACGCGCTGCTCATGGCGACGGAGCGCGGTTACGAGCCGGGGGCCATGGCGTATCTGCAGCAGCTCGTCCAACGCGCCGCCGCGTTCTCCTGGGCGCTGGAGTCGGTGCAGGGGCAGCGCATCGGTTCCCGGCTCGACTCCCTGGGCCGGCAGCTCGGCTTCCTGGCCGACGAAGTCCGCGACGCCGCCGCCGATCTCGGCGCGACCGTGGCCGTCCTGCCTCCACACCGCGTACCGGTACCCCCACGAACGCGGCCAAGGCCCGCCATCGCCACCACGTCCCCCGCGGCACGTCCCCCGCACACCACAGCGAACGCGCGCCGCACCTAGCCCTCGCTCGCAGAAGGCCCTATCGCCCTGACCGCCACAACTACCCCGGCACCGCACGTCACCTATCGGGCGGTGCTGGGTGCCCCCTACGTTGCCCGTCTCCTCGGCGGCACCCTCACCGGCCGCCTGCCCAACAGCATGGCCCCCACCGGCATCCTCCTGTGGGTCACCGGATCGGGCGGCACCGTCGCCTTCGGCGGGCTCCTCGCCGCCCTGTACGGCCTCGCCTCCGCACTGTCCCAGCCGGTCAAGGGACGCCTGATGGACCGCCGCGGCCAACGATCCGTGCATCTGCCGGCCGCGGTCCTCAACTCCGCGCTGCTGGCCGCGCTGCCCGTCGCCGGACCACACGGCGGCACAACGCTCACTGCCACCATCGCCGTCGCCGCAGGTCTGACCGCGCCCCCTCTGGAGGCGGGGCTTCGAACGCTGTGGCCCAGCGTCCTGCCGGAGCCCCGGATCCGGCACGCCGCCCTCGCCTTGGACACCGGCACTCAGGGACTGCTGCACATCGTGGGCCCCGTCCTCGTGGCCGCCCTCGCCTCCGCATACAGCCCCTCTGTCGCACTGGTCGCCACAGCCGCCCTCGGCCTGACCGGCACCCTCGTCGTCGCGACCGCCCCTCCGTCCCGCCGCTGGCACCCCCGTCCGGCGCAGAGCGGTGACGGTGCAGCCCACCGACTGAGCAACGGACCGCTCCTCGCACTGTTCGTCGCGCTCCTCGGCGTGGGCTTCGCGCTCGGCGCCCTGACCGTATGGGCCATCTCCATGGCCCGGATACACCACACCGACATACTCTCCGGCCTGCTGCCCGCCGCATTCTCCACCGGCAGCTTCCTCGGAGGACTCCTCTACGGTCGCCGCACCTGGCTGTCCTCCACCAGCCATCAACTCCTCTTCGGCAGCGCCGCTTTCCTGGCCGGATGGCTGCCGCTGCTCGCACTCCCGGGCCCGCACATGGCCACCGCGGCGGTCATGCTGCCCGGTGCGTTTCTCACCGTCGTCGTCGCCACGGCCTACGTGACCACCAACGCGCTGGCCTCCGCACATCGCACGAGCGAGGCATACGCGTGGCTGATCCTCTCCATCGGCGTCGGCCAGGCCGCCGGCACCGCGCTCGCCGGCCGCCTGTCCGAGCACGCACTCCCCCTCGCCGTTCTCCCCGCCGCAGGTGCCCTCTTCGCACTGACCGTTCTGACCCTCACTCGTCCCGGCCGCACCCCCAGACCCGTCGGACGCCACCGCCGGCACCGCACCTGAGTCGGAAGCCATTGCCCATCGTGCGTGTTCCAGCCACGCACCGTGGATGTGCTGGAAGCTCCGGGCCCGCCTCACCTTCGCCCAACACCCCACCGCTTTCCCGCCACCACCGATAGGAGATCCGTTGACCGAAATACCAGCAGAGCCGTTCATGGCGATTCGGCACACCATCACCGGCGAGATCACCACCACCGGCTACAACGCCGCCGCCCGGCGGATCCTGCTCCAGGACGGCTTCGAAGAGACGCCACGCTGCGCCTGCCGAGCGGCGGAACCGGGGACGGACCGGACGCCTGCTCGACAGCCAGCGAGCTGCTCGTCGCCGGCCATCCCCTGCACCCGGACCGAGCCCTCGGGCGGCAGGTGAGCGCCGACGGTACGCCCCGGTTGGCCCGGTCGCCGATGTCGGCACAGCCCGTGATCCGCTCCGAGAGCGGCCAGCCTCTCCAGCGCCTCGCCAACCCCGCCCGCACCGCGCCTGTTGAGGGGGCCTCGTTTTGACCACACCCAGAACGCCTAGCGGTCCAGAGCGCGCCAAGGGAGGCGAACTGCGGGCCAAGGTGGCCCGACTGCTGGCCGACCGGCCGGCGGACACGCCCACCATCGGGGAGATGGCCAGGCAGCTGGGCCACTCCCACGGCGCCGTCCGCAACGCCGCCCTCACCCTGGTGCGACGCGGCGAGGCCGACCAGAGCGGCTCCGGGCAACCGTCGTTCCGCGCGAACGCGAAAACCGCCGCAGCCGCGAAGACCGTGGTGATCAGCCCACCGGGCACCCACTCTCCCCGCGCCCAGGCGACCACGGCCCGCACGACCAATCCCGCAGCAGCCGCGCCCCGGCAGACCGGCCCGATCCGCCGCGCGGGGGGCCAGCTCTACCACCCGAGGGAGCTGGCCGATCTGCCCGACGTCGAGGCGTTGAATCGCTTGCGCGACGCCGACGTGCCGGTGCTGCTCTACGGCCCTCCGGGCACCGGCAAGACGTCGCTGGTGGAGGCGGCGTTCCCGGACCTGCTCACCGTCGCCGGTGACGGCGACACCACGGTCGGCGACCTGGTCGGCGAGTACACGCAGGCCGACAGCGGAGGCTACGTCTTCCAGTACGGTCCGCTGGTCACCGCGATGACCGAGGGCCGTGCCCTGCTGATCGACGATGCCACTCTGATCTCGCCGATGGTCCTGGCGGCGCTGTATCCCGCGATGGACGGGCGCAGACAGATCCAGGTCAAGGCCCACAAGGGCGAGACGATCAAGGCCGAGAAGGGCTTCTACGTGGTGGCGGGCCACAATCCCGGCGTCCACGGAGCGGTTCTGACAGAGGCGCTCGCCAGCCGGTTCAGCGTGCAGATCCAGATCGGCACCGACTATGACCTCGCTACAGCGCTGAGGATCGATGACCGAGTCGTCCGGGTCGCCCGACACCTCGCCCACCAGGTCGAGCTGGGCGAGCTGGGCTGGGCCCCCCAACTGCGGGAGCTGCTGAGCTATCAGAAGACCGAGGCCGTCCTCGGCACCAAGGCCGCGCTCGCGAATTTGGTCGGCATCGCCCCTGTGGAGGATCGCGACGCCGTCGCCGCCGCCATTATCAAGACTGTCGGCGTCACGAAGATCGCGCCCCTCACCCTCGGCAAGCAGCTCCCCGCCTCAGCCGCCCGGCGGCCCCCGAGCAGCACCGTCTCCGCACGCCGGGGCCGCTCGCGATGAGCGCCCACCACCACGTCCAGTCCCCCGCCACCACGCCGGACGACGACGCCGACCTCGCCCGATGGGACGATGACGGCGCCCCGCCCGCGCAACCCCGCTCGTCCCCGGACGCGTGGCTGCGGGTGGGAGCCGAGCTCGGCGACCGGCTGGTCGCCCTCTCCGGCCGCAACGACCTCCTCGTCACCTGCCGCCCCGGCACGCGCAGCGGCGCACCGGCCGCATACTTCCCCACTCTGGGCGAGGTCGAGTTCGACGCCGACCTGTTCGCCCCGCTCCAGCCCCACGAGATCCATCCGCGGATCGTGGGCGACGAGGACCGGTACCCCGCCGCCTGGGGAGTGTTCGTCCACGAGGCCGCCCACGCGGCCCACTCGGTCTGGACGCAGCCTGCCGGAGCGGACCCTCGTGTCGTCGAGGCCGCGCTGCTGCTGGAGGAGAGCCGCGTCGAAGGCGCACACCTCATCACGCGGCCCACGGACCGCACGTACCTGCGCACCAGTGCCCGAACCCTGGTCATGCCCGACATCGACCACCCCACCCTCCAGGGCATCGAGCACGCCGCCGGCGTGGCGGCCCTGGTCCTCGGCCGCCGTGACGTCGGCATCCTGGACGCGGGCGAGACCCGGGCCGTCGCTGATCTGTGCGAAAAGGTACTGGGCGCAGACCTGCTGGCCATGCTCACCCGCATCTGGACCGCAGCCCACCAGACCGCCGACCACGACGCCACGGCCATGCTCGCGCACGCTCAAGAATGGTGCGACGCTCTGGACACCGCGGCCCCCTACCTGCCCATGCCGGAGAATTTGGCCGATCTGCTGTCCGGCGCCGTCGGGGTCGTCATGGACAGCACGGCAGCCACTGACGCCGCCGACCTCGCGGCACAGGACGCAGCGGCCGACGCCGTGGCCGCGAAGTCCAAGGCGCAGGCTCAGGACCGCGCCCAGCGGGCCGACCAGCGACGTAAAGCCGCCGGCACCGGCAAGGCCGTCTTCAACGCCCGTGGCACCGTCAACCCCGACGGCACACCGGCGCCCCGCAACAACCCGGTCACCGGCACCCGCAGGCCCACCGCCGCCGAGCAGAAGGCCGCCGCGCGCCTGAGCCGCGCCCTGCGTGCCGCCGCCTACCGCGAGCGGACCGAGGAACGGACCACCAGCCCCACCCCGCCCGGCCGCCTCAACATGCGCGCGGCCCTCGCCCGCGACGCCCAGCGCGCGGCCGGGTCGGTCCCCACCGCGGAACCGTTCACCCACGTCCGCCGACGAAACTCCCCCACCCCACCGCTGCGTGTGGGTATCGCCGTCGACGTCTCCGGTTCCATGCGTGCCGCCTGCAAGCCCGTCGCGTCCGCTGCCTGGATCGTGGCCCGCGCCGCGGCCCTGACCGACCCCGACTCCCGTACCGCCACCATCGCCTACGACCAGCACCTGACCGCATTGACCCGACCCACCCACCGAGCACCAGAGCGCGTGACGACGTTCGATGCCACCGGCGGCCACCACAACCTCAGCAACGCCATCGACGCGCTCGACCACGGCCTCGACCTCAGCCGCCCCGGGGCCGGCCGTCTCCTCGTGATCGTCACCGACGCCCGGTACAACAGCGACGAAACCGCTGCGGCCGTCACCCGCGTCAAGCAGCTCACGACAGCCGGCTGCGCCGTACTCCAACTCACCCTCACCGCGAAGTCCCGCCACTTGCCGGGGACCACCTTGCTGCACCTGCCCCGGCCCTCCAACGCTCCCGTCGCCATAGCCGCAGCAGCCACGGACGCCATCCGCAGGACACGCTGAGACGACGCAGAAGGCAGAAGCGCGTCCCCGAGACCATCGCCAAGCACTCCTGACCACCTCCGTCCGCGCTATGAATCGGGCATCTGATGCACGACCCTCCGCAACGACGCAGGCCACCGCCGCCCCAACTGCCAACGAAAGGCACGCGATTTGAAGCCCCAGACCAGCAGCCCGACCTCGAACGTAACGCCCATCAAACGGAATTCCCCGGGGGTCCAGACGCACTGGGCCATCGAACACCCCTGTGGCCACTCGACTGTCCGCGACCTTTCCGACCGTCCCGCCGACCGCAGAGCCGGCTTCGCCCGCTGGCTCGCGGACAGGGACTGCACCGACTGCTGGAAGGCATCGCGCGAAGCCAACACAGAATCGAAGGAGGAATGGCTGGCCGCACGCCGCGCCGAAGAACAGCAGGCCGCCACCGAGTGGGCAGAAAAGTTCGGCATGCCTCCCCTGGAGGGTCCGGAGCGAGCGCTCGACTGGGGCCGAAGGTCCCGTCACCAGCTGATGACCGCCGCGCACACTGCACTGGTCATCGAAGGCAGCTGGGATGAGACGGACTGGGCCGCACTGGAGGAGAAAGCCCGATCCGTCACCCGGGCCGGATGGTGGATCGACCAGAGGGACGCCGAAGGCTCCGATGTGGTCGAGCTACTCGACGCCGCCGCCGAACAGGACCGCGGAACGGAAAACCCGTTCCGCTGACCGCAGGCCAGCACCGCACCGCACCCCGGGGGCACGACGTCGTGACGGAGCAGGCCGCTAAGTCCGTGCGCTTGAGTCGGCCGCAACATAGCCGCAGGTCGCCGGTTAGCCAAACCGGCAACTCTCCGGACCATTGATCCTCCCGTCGTCACCGCTCCGCGTGGAGGAACGCCCATGATCCCGCTGCCCTGGAAGCCTCCGTCCGCCTCGGCCTTCGCGCCGACTCCCGACCCGCTGACACCAGTACGCGACGTCACCCACCAGCACTTCAACGCCGGCGACCAAGTCGTCATCCTCAAGGGCGCCACCGCCGGCGAACTCTGGGGAGACTCGATGAAGGTGGTCGCTCCCTCGTGGCACACCCCCACCGACGAAGACGGCTGGCGGTTGCGGGACGCGACCGGAGGTGAACAGTCCTACGTCACCGCGCACCCCCGGTACCTCGTGCATCTCTCGCGGCGTTGCCCGGACTGCCTGATCCACCTGCGGGCCATGGAGAAAGCTCTCCTCGCGCGGTTCGCCGACCGTGATGAGCTGATCAACTTCGGCTGGTACACCACCACCGCCCTGGGCCAGCTCGTGCACATCGCCGATGCCCGGAGCGGCCGGTGATCCCACGTCTCCACGAGCGGGCCCACCGGCCGTGCGACCCGCTCGAAGAGGCGCTGGGACGGCCGGTCTCGCCGACCGAGGGTCTTACGGAGTACACGGTCGTCGCCCGCTGGCCGGGGCTGGATTACTTCGCCCTGGACGACGAGGAGAAGGTCTGGACGTCCGCCGAGTGGGCCGCGCATCTCGAAGACCCCTACCTGGAGCACCCGTTCGCCGTCAGCCCGGATGATGACCGTCGGGCGGTTCTCCACATAGATGTCCGGCTTCACCCGGCCGACCGGGAGCTGACCGGGCCGGAGTGGGCAGAAACCGCCCACCGGTTCGCGCGGGCCGCCGGCATCGAGATTCCCGGCAACAAGACCGGCTGTCGGTGGATCGCCGTCCAGGCCCAGCGTGGGCGTCTCGACCTGATCGCCAACCTGATCGACGTCGACGGCGTCTGGCAGGTTCCGCCCGCCGACATCCCGCGGCGCCTCTCGGACGAGGCGCGCCGCATCGAGCAGGACCTGAGCCTCCTCGTTCCCGGTGGGCCAACCATGCGGCCGGCCATCCGCCCGGTGCCCACGGCATCGTCCCAGCTCGCGACCGTCCTCACTCAACTCGCCGACGAACAGGCCGGCCCCCTGGCCGCGGTCCGCGGACTGATCGAGCACACCGCGCACCGGGTCGCCCGGCAGCCCGGTGCCGCCGGCACCGGCACCGCTCACCGCCTGGAGCTGCTCGCCCGCCGCCTCCACGCCATCCAGCAGGACCTGGACGCCACCGCCGCCCAACTGGTCCGGACCCCGATCGCCGCCGTACCACCCACCACCCGGCGCACCAGCCACCGATCGCCGTAGGAGAAACGCCTCTGCCCACCGCCGACCGCCACCTGGAGATCCGCCGCGACCCGCACTCCGAGGAAGTCCTCGCCCGCGGCGGTGACCCCGAGGCGCACAGCGTCCTGCAGCGAGTCGGGTTCATCTCCGTCGTACGCGTCCACGAGACCTACCACCGCGCCCCCATCGGCCTGTCCGACCAGGACGAAGAACGGCTTGCCACGGGCGCCGTCGCCCGCCTCCGAGCCAGGGGATACTCCGTCGGCTGTGACGGGAACTTCGACACCGATGCCCGCCCGGCGATCTACCCGACCACGGGCTCGTCCGTCGCCCACCTTGCCGAGCGCATTCGCGAGGCCACCAGCACGGACGATGTGGCGGAGGCCCTGACCGGGCTGACCGCCTCCCACGACGGCATCCTCGCCATGGTCGCGGACGTCCTCACCGCCACCGCCGACTTCCACGACGGACTCGACGAGCCGGCAGACCCGCACATCGCCCGACGGCTCCGCTACCTCGCCGACGAGCACCTCCGCACCATCCGCACCGACCTCTCCGACACCCGTAACGCTCTCGCCGACCGGCACGCCCCGCACCCCGGCCGCAGCACCTGCCGCGAAGAGGTCCCCGCAACAGAACGAGAGCGCTCCGCCGCGTGCGCCTGCCCACCCCCGCCACGCACGCTCCCGGCCCCACCGCCCCCGGTGGCCGCCGGACTGCGCCGCTGACTCCCATCTCGCCCAAGGACACCATGCACGACCACGAAACCTCCGAGCGCCTCGCCTCGTACGCCGACGTCCTCGCCGGCGAACTCCCCGACTCCTGGACCAGCTCCCACATCCCCGCGGACGCCAAGGACGACCTCGTCGACCTCGCCGACCGAATCTGGGACCTGGACCTGGTCGCCGCCGCGCTCGCCGATCACCCGCTCCAGCAAGCGGCCGTCCTGAGCCGACAGGACGGCGCCCAGCTCGTCGTCCTGGACCGGCACGACGGCGACGGGTTCCTCGTCGCCGCCGTCGCCCCGCGCGCACTGCCCGACGAGGCGTACCGCGCCGTTCCCGAGCCCAACGGCATCGCCCTGGCGGATGACCCGTTCCTGAGCGCCGAGGAGGTCGCCGGCGACCTCCTCGCCCGCTACGACACCGCACTCGCCCAGGTCCGCCACAACGCCCTGGGCGGCCTCCAGCCCTCCCAGCCAGACCGGGTCGTCCTGAACTGGCAGCCGGACGGCAGCGTCGCCACCGCGCCCGTCGGCGACCGTGCCGGTGAGATCCTGCTCGCCCACGGCTTCACCCAGGACCCGCAAAGCGGGATCTACCGCCTCAGCGGTGACGACACCCAGGCTCAGGCGCGCGCCCTGCGCGAACTCGGCCCACAGCTGGAAGCAGCCGGATTCGCGACCGGACTGCAGCACCCTGCGGCCCGGACCGTTTCCGCCTCCGCACCGCCCGTGCCGCCGGTTCCCGCCAGCTCCCCCGCGCACACCGCATCAGTCCGCCGCGCCATCTAACCGCCCGGGCGGCCCCGGCACATGCCCGGGCCGCCCTGCACTGAATCGTTTCCCGGAGAACCCCGTAACCGCCCGCACACCCCCACCGATCAGCAGCCGGCTCACGCCCCGACTCGCGACCGCCCTGTTCCGCCGCTACCTGCGCGCCTGCATCCCGACCGGACCCGACCGCGCCTCCCCATTGGCCGGTGCCCGCCCGGAGGCCGTCCTCGCCGAGGCCCAGCGCATCGGGCGGCACCAGCACTGAACCGTTCACCGACCCGGAGGAGCATGTCCCACCCCGTCCCCTACCCGGTGCGGCTGGCTGACGAGATCACCCGCCAGCTCGGCCAGCTCGCCGACCACCTCTCCCAGCTGCCACCGCCCCAGGCCGCGCAAGTCATCTCCCGCGTCCTCGACCCGGACAACGGAGTCCTCGGCGGCATCAACCATCTCGTCACCGTCGGCAGCATGTTCGCCAAGGACCAGGCAGAGCGAGGTGCCCTTCCCCCCGAGGTATGGCTCGCCCTGGGCCGGGCTTCGAACGAACTGCACGACGTCGCCCTCGACCTGGACGAACACACCGAGACCCTCCGGCGGGTCGGCACCCGGCCCGTCGCCACCGCGGCGAAGGCCCCGGCACCCGTGCCACTCGTCGTCCGGCGGCGCCGGTGAAGAAGACACAGTGGCAGGGCTGGGGGCCCGGTGAGCAGGCCGAGCAGCACTACCTCGTCGAGCCTCGCCACCTCGCCGGGGGAGGAAACCTCCAGCACGTCGCCGCGTTCCTCCATGCCTCCGGCTGGCGGGACAAATCACAGCCGGAACGCCTTCTCCTGGAGAGCCCGGACCGCTCCATCCGGATCGCTTACGACCCCCATGTCCTGCCCGGTGGGTGGGTGATCCAGGGCACCGCCTCCGCCCACCAGGACGAGTGGTGGGCCACTCTCGGTCAGCAGACCCCGGTGGAGATCATCGCGGGACTCACCGACGCGCTCACCCAACCGCGCTCCGCGCACGCCCCCAACGTGTGGGCGCCTCTCCTCGAACAGGGCTGGCACGCCCCCGAGGACGCCGATCACGTCACCGCTGTCAGCGCCGACAGCACTGCCTGGGTCCGCTACCAGCAGAGCCAGCCGGGTGAGGCAGTGTGGCTCGCCGGGGCCACGGACGAGCACGGAAACGGCTGGACCGCCCAGCTGGCCTCCAGCACACCGATGCACCTCGTGGAAGCCTTCTCCACGGCGCTCGCCAGCCCGGATCCCGTGATGCGCCCGCTCGGACGCGTCCCGCACAGCTCCCGAATTCGGACCACGTCGGTCTCCGTTCTTCCCTCTCAGCTGAGGGCCTGGCAGCAGGCTCGGGCAACTGCCGCCCGCGCGGCTACCTGGGCCCGCAACTCAGTCCGCGGGCCCCGCCCCCGGGCGGCCAACCCCCCAGCCCATTCCGGTAGTGCCCGTGCTCGTCGCTGACCTCAACGCCAACCGCACCAGGAGCCCCGTGCCCGCACTTACCACGGACACCATCCGCACCGCGATCGCAGCACCACGCCGCCCGACCCGCCCCCTGCGAGAACGCACCGACACCCGCAGCGCCCGCGAACCCCGGGTCTATCTACCGGAGTTGATAGGCCACACGGGAAAGCCGTCGAGGCTCTACTTCCACCACCTCTCCGTCGAGCCGGGGGGCGACCGGCTGCGGTGACCGAACGGCAGCTCGCGGCCTTCACAGACCGGCACGGGCATCAGATTCCCTACGACGCCAGCCCCCGTCCACCTCGCCGGCCCCGGCGACGCACGGCATGTCACCCACGGACTCGCTGCCGCAGGATGGACCACCAGTTCCGACCCGCTCAGCCCACAGATCGTCCTGACGAGCCCCGACCGCCGCTACACCGTGGACTTCAACCCGCCGCCCCGTACGGCCACTTGGTGGACGATGCGAGCCGAATACACCGACATGGCACCGGGCTGGGTACGCGGCGTTCAGCGAGCTCGTCCCCGCCGAGGTCCTGGGCCGACTCACCGACGCACTGAGCGTGCCACCGTCCGCCCCGGGCCCCGCCCCTTCCAGATCCTGGAATCGGCGGGATGGCAGGTCGGCCCCACGACCACCGCCCAATCCCCCGACGGTATGTGCCACGTCGAAAGACACAACGAGACCCACGAGGGCGGCGCACAGACGTCGTACTGGCGCGTCGATACCTGCGAACCAGGACACGGCACCCCGAGGGGGCGGCAGATCTGGGGCGCCTGGCTCCCCTCACCGGTCCCCGAGGCCCTCATCACCGCTTTCCTCCAAGCGCTCACCGAAACCGCGCCCTTGCAACGCGCGATGTACGACCGCACCGCTCATTACCGTGCCGTACAGAAGCCGAGCGCCCTCAGCCCCGAGCAGGTAGTCCAAGCACACGCCGACCGGCTGAAGACCATCCGAGCGCAGGTGCGCGCCGCCCGCCGCCGTCCAACGACGACACCCCCGACCGCTCCGGCGCCGTCCGGCACCCACCGGGCGACCGCTCGCCGCTAGACCCGAGAGGATTTCCGCACCATCGCCTTTGACCACACCACCCACCGAAGGTCCCTCAAGGAGGTCGACGGCTTCGTCCGCGACAGCAGCAGGATTCTCGCCGAATGGGACGCCTACTCCGAGGAACACACCGACCTCGACGGCTGGCCGCACGATGACCACGCCTACGGGCTGCGCCAGAGCCGGCGCGACGCCGAAACGGCCCGGGCGTTCGAGAACATCCGCGCCCACGCGCACCACCTGCTGGCAACCGCCGACGTACAGCTCAGCGCCCTGCCCAAGGCCGTGGTGCAGAACCGCTGGGGGTATCAGCTCGGAGTTCTTCGCGATGCCCTCGACCAGCTCAACAGGTTGAGCGAGGAGTGGCTGCGCACCAAGGACACTCTTCCCGGCCCCGGTACCGCCTCCTTCGATGACGCGCTCGCCGAGCACCACGCCGAGTGCTGGAGCTCGCTCGATGACTGGACAACCCACGCTCACGCGCTGCGTGACATCAACTCCGCCGCGCGACACGCTTCGTCACCGCTCGCGCCGCCACCGACCGTCACCGCCGCCCTGTCCGCCGGTCGGGCAACGCCTGTGCGGAGGTGACCGTGCCCTCGCCAACGGAGACCGTTGAGGTCGCCTTCATCACGCCGCGCCATCTTGCTGGTGGCGGCGATCCCGCCTGGGTCACACGGCCCCTCCACCTCGCCTGCGGCTGGCGGTACGACGGCGACCCGCTACTGCCGCGCGTCATCCTCTCCAGCCCCGACCAGAAGGCCGTGCTGCGCCTGGAGCCCGGCGTGGAAGGACCGTGGTGGACGCTTCACCACGCAGCCGACCGGGACCGGCCCGCCTGGTCCGCGAGTTTCGGGGCCTGCGCTCCGGTCGAACTCATCGCCGCGTTCATGGACGCCCTCACGGCCCCAGAACCTGACGCGCCCTGGGACCCGTACGGAGCACTCCGGCAGGCCGGCTGGTCGCGGTACTTCGACAACGGCCTCGTTTCCCCCGACAACAAGGCGTACATCGAGCGGCTGGGAACACCGGCTGCTCCAACCTGGGGCATCACCGTCTCCCTCGGCCTTCAACCGAAAGCCTGGGAGGCCCGCTTCGGCGCGCACACACCGCCTCACCTGGTTGCCGCGTTCACCACCGCGCTCGCCGACCGGGAGCCTGTGCACCGCATCGGCCGCGGAAGCAGCCTGCCGACCCCTCTCGACCCAAGCCTCGTCTCCCGCAGGACGACCAGCGTGCTTGCCGTGTACATCGATGGCGCGCTCGAACACCGCGTCCGCTCTCTCGCGTCTCGGCGTGGCGACAGCCTCCTAGGGGATGGGCGACCTCCGGATCTGCCACCGCCCCACCACGGCCGCAGTCGCTGATCCCCTTGCCCCGTACGGTTGCGGCCCCCGGCCTACGGTCACTGAACAGGCGCTGACGGCCCTCTCCGCGGCCGGACACACAAGCATCAGGCAGCCGCCCCAACGGCGCCCAGACACACCCCTCCCCTCGACACGAAAGCCCCCTCGATGCCCCATAGCCCCGCGCCCAGCGGCGATCACGTCGCGCAGGTATCAGCCGCGTTGGCGCGGCCCAGGGACTACCTACATGCCAGTTCACCCCTGCCCCACGCCCTGCCATTCCTCACCGGCTTCCTCGACGAAGGCGCCGGCACCCCCATGCTCCTCGGTGATGTCCTTCGCAGCTCTGCGCGGCTCGTCGCCCAACAGCGCCTGACCGAGTGGGATCAGACCCGTCCGATCACCAACGCATTCCGGGAAGCCGCGCAGGAGGCAACCGACGGGCACGTCCTGCACTGGGACGTGCGGCAGCTTCGCCAGTACGCCGTCGCTGCCGGTCAGCCGACGGCCCCGTGATGTCCCCATACATCGCCAGCCAGGCGAACGAACCCTGGTCACGCATCTGGTGCGACACCACGCCCCGCCACCTCGCCGGCCCGGGAGATCCGCGACACGTCACTCAGGCGCTGCGGGCCGGCGGCTGGAAGAGCGTCGGTGATCCCGACCTCCCGCATGTCGTTCTGGCCAGCCCCGACTACCGGCACTCGCTCGTCCTGGAGCCGACACCCGATTCGTACAGCGCATGGTGGCGTATCAGGTCGGGAGACTGGCACGCGGCCTTCGGCGGCAACACTCCTGTCGAGATCCTCGCCGGATTCACCGACGCGCTCCTGCGGCCCGCCCCCAAGGAAGAGCCGGACATCTGGCCGACGCTGCAGGCCGCCGGCTGGACCGTCGAGCGCGACGGGAAGACCCAGCATGCGCTTCACCCGGACGGCATCACCACCATGGAACGGTCCGCGGGCCTGGACAGCGACTGGTTCAGCTGGACAGCCGTGGTCGCGCCGCCTACCGGCCTCGGCGGTCAACACCGCCTGTGGAGTGCATACTTCGACGACCGCACGCCTCGGCACCTGCTCGCAGGCTTCGCCACCGCCCTCGTCGACCCCGCCCCCGTCTCCCGTGGCCGCTGGGACGTGCCGCACAACCACCTTGTCAAGCAGGTGGAGCGCGGGGCGGCCCAGGGCGATCAGCTGGCTGCCGCCCACGAGGCACGACTGAAGGCCAGCAGGTCCGCAGCCCGCAAGGCCCGCCGCAATGCCCCCAGCACCACGCACCCGGCACCGGCACCCGCCGCCGAAGTGGCCGTGCCCGCAGCACGAGGCCGCTGAAGGGCGCGCAGCCACCACGGCCGCCCGCGCCACTCCCTCGAACGATCACGAAGGGTCACCATTTGACGATCTCGCTCGAAGCCGGCAGCCCGGCGCACCGCCTCTACCTCCGCCAGCTCGCCCACTACCTACGGCACAGCCGACAAGTCCTGGCAGCTTGGGACGCCTACTCAGGCCGGCACTCGGACCCTGTGACGGGCCAGCCCCACGACGAAGAGTCCTACGGCCGACGCCAGCAGAAGCGCGACAGCGACACCCTGTCCGCCTTCAGCTCGGTGTACTACCACGCCGATGAACTCGTGCACGCCGCCGAGCGACAGCTCGCTCAGCTGTCGCGCTCCGACCGGACCCGCCGCTACTCCTGGCAGGTGAGTGAACTCGCCGATGCCGCCGAGCGCCTGCACGCCGTACTCGTCGGGCTGAATCAGGGCCGCCCTGGGCCCGGTGGGGCGGGGTACGAGGAAGCGCTCGCCGAGAGCTACGCCGACGCCTGGCCCTACCTGAACCAATGGACCAGCCACGGCCAGACCCTCTTCGCCATCAACGCCCTGGCAGAACGGCAGCCGGCAACCACTGTTCTCAACAGGGTGGGTGCGCAGCCTGGACCTACTGCTGGTGCCCCGGCTCGGCGGTGCCGCCCGTGACCGAACCGGAGACCGTCGAAGTCGACTACATCGCACCGCGCCACCTCGCCAGCGGTGGCGACCCCGCCTGGATCACCGTGCCCCTCAACCGGGCTTGCGGCTGGGGCTACGACTACGACCCGCTGATGCCGCGGGTGGTCCTCACCAGCCCCACGGAGACAGCCGTGTTGCGGCTGGAGCCCGATGCGGACGGCCAATGGTGGGTCCTTCACCACAGCGCCGACGAGGGCCGACCCGCCTGGTACGCGAGCTTCGGCGCCCGTACTCCGGTTGAGATTGTCGCCGAGTTCATGGACGCCCTCACTGACCCGGCTGCGTCGGAGGAGGCCCCCTCCGACCCGTTCGAGCCTCTGCACCAGCGCTCTTGGATCTCCGCCCCCGGCGCCGAGGGGCTCGTCTCGCCCGACGGAACGGCCTTCGTTCAGCGTCTGGGTGACGAGCAGGACCCGAGAGCGTGGTTCATCACCGCCACACTCGGCCCGGACCGGCCGGTATGGCAGGCCCGCTTCGGCGAATACACCCCACCACGCCTGATCAGCGCGTTCACCACCGCGCTCACCGATCCGCGACCCGTGTGGCGCACCAACGGTCCGCTGGGCCTCGCGACTCTGGACCCGAAGGTCATCAGCCGCCAGGCCCTGGACGTACCCGCGGTGCTCGTCGCCGCAGCCCTGACGGGTCGCGTCGAGTCGCTGTCCGCCCGGCACGACACGCCGTCAGCGGGTCCCAGCCCGCCGAGGCCACCGGCGCCGCACAACTACCGCCGCCGCTGATCCACACTTCCCCGTACGGAAACACGAAGCCTTTTGCCCCCCTCCTCCAACTCGACCGACGGCTACGACCTGGTCCTTCGTCTCCTCCTCGGCGTGCTCGCCGTGGTCGTCCCTCTCTCCCACCTCGCCTGGTTGGCCGGTAACACGGCCGCCTACATCAGCCGGGCTCCGACGGCCCCGTACCAGCCGACCACCGCCCTGCTCCACCCCGAGCAGCTGTGGCCCGAGGCAGGAGAAACGTCCCTCCTGCTCAGTACACGCATCGTGCCCGTCCTTCTGGTCGTCGCTCTCGGCGGGACGGCGGCCGTCCTGTGGGCCCGGCACAAGAACCGCAACGGCGGGCGGAAGAAGATCACGGACATGGCCACAGCCCGGGACATCGAGCCGCTGATGGCGAAGGCGATCACCGACAAGGCCCGTGCCCTGCGCCCCAGCCTGAAGGATTCCAAGCACATCGACCCGAAGGACACCGGCGTCCTCCTCGGCAACCTTCAGAACTCGCAGCACGAGGTGCGGATGGGGTTCGAGGACGTCGCCGTCGCGATCATGGCACCCCGCTCCGGGAAGACGACCTCGCTCGCCATCCCCTCCATGCTCAGCGCGCCCGGCCCGGTCCTGCTCACCTCCAACAAAGCGGCGGGCGACGCCTTCACCACGGCCTATGAGGCCAGGACGCTTGCGGGGACGGTGTGGACCATGGACCCGCAGCAGATAGCCCACGCCAGTCGCGAGATGTGGTGGAACCCCCTCGCCACCGCGAAAACCCTCGACGGTGCTGGCCGCCTGGCCGGGCACTTCCTCGCCGCGAGCGTGGACGCGAGCGCCCAGGGCGACTTCTGGTCCAAGGCCGGCAGCAACATCCTGTCCCAGCTCCTGCTGGCCGCAGCGCTCGACGAGCGGCCGATCACCGACATCATGCAGTGGCTCGCCTTTCCCGCCGACCGCACGCCGCTGGACATCCTGCGCGACCACGACTTCGCCGCCGTCGCAGCCCAGCTCAAGGGAACGGTGGAAGGCCCGCCCGAGACCCGGGACGGGATCTACGAGACAGCCCGCCAGTACGCCGCCGCGCTGCTCAATAATGAAATCGCGGCCTGGGTGACCCCGCAGAAGGACGTGCCGGAATTCCGGCCCGCCGACTTCGTCACCTCCAGCGACACGCTGTTCCTGCTGAGCAAGGACGGCGGCGGCGGCGCCTCGGCCTTGATCGCCGCGTGCGCGGACTCGGTGATGCGGGCCGCGACCGCCCAGGCCGAGCGGGCCGGGGGGCGCCTCGATCCGCCGATGCTCGCGATCCTCGACGAAGCCGCGAACGTGTGCAAAATTTCGGACCTCCCGGACTTGTACTCCCACCTCGGCAGCCGCGGGATCATCCCGATCACCATCCTCCAGTCCTACCGCCAGGGCCAGAAAGTTTGGGGGGACGCGGGCATGGACGCCATGTGGAGCGCCTCAACCGTGAAGGTGATCGGAGCCGGAATCGACGACCCCGACTTCGCGGACAAATTGTCCCGCCTGATCGGCGACCACGACGTCGAGACCACGTCCACGTCGCACTCGGAGTCCGGCAAGAGCACGTCGGTGTCGATGCGGCAGGAGCGGATCCTGCCCGCCGACGCGATCCGCGCCCTCCCCAAGGGCACCGCGCTGTGCTTCGCCACAGGCATGCGCGCCGCCATGCTCGACCTCCGCCCGTGGTACCGGGAGCCCGGAGCGGCGGAGCTGTCCGAGGCATCCGCCCGCGCGTCGCGGGGCATCACCGACCGCGCGGTCGCCAAGCACGCACCGCAGCAGCCCGACTTCGGGAAGGCCGCGTGATCAACGGCGGCACCTCGTGCCGGTCCGCTCTTGGGAGGCACGCGAGTCCGTGCCCGCCTGGCACTGTCACCACCCGCCGTGGCCGCCCGAAGCCGATAACCCGATCCTCCGGAGCAGAACCAACCCATGCACCCACTCAACCTGCCAGAGCAAGTAGACCAACTGCGCTCGCTGGCACAGGACTTCGAGGCCATGAGCGTCCGCGTCCGAGACGTGTACTACACGCCGGGCACCGACGCGCTGCGCAAGATTCGACCGCTCCTGCTCAGGACCCAGTACCTGACAACCGCCACCCTCATCCGCCTGGGCGCGCTCGACTCCAGCGCGTACACCAGTATCCCCGGCAGCCAAGCCAGCCTGGAGTGCCTGGCCTCGGTCGTCTTCGCCTCCTCTCTGGCCGGCACCGACCTCGCGAACGCGCTGCACGCCAACCCTTACGAAGGTGCGCCGTTCCCCGGCTACCCGGCGGACAGCGCCTCCGTACGGACTGCTCGCCATGCCGAGGCCATCCCGAAGATGACCGGCCACCTCGCTGACGCAGTCCGCCATCTCGACCTGAGCGCGACCGGCTGCCACTACGTCGCCACCGGCATCGCCCGCGACCTCACCACCGCGCGGGAAGCAACGACCACCGCCGCCCAGCGGAAGGCCAGCCCCGACCTGTCCGGCACCCAGTACGACGCGCTCAAGACCTTCTCCCTCGGCGCGTCCCGGCTGTATGAGACGAGGCCGGGCATGATCCGCGTCTACACCGATAGTGGCGACCGCGTGTCGATGGCCACGTATGAGGCCCTGGCCAAGCGTGAGCTCGTCGACCGGGACACCAGTACCTCGCTGTTCCGCGGACAAAGAATCGCCGTCACCGAGGAAGGGCAGCGGGCTCTCGCCGGCCCGCGCCCGGCTGCCAAGGCGGCGGCCCCCGCCAAGGCCGCGCCCAAAGCGTCTGGGGTGCCGGGAGCGCACCGGTGACGCGCTTTGCGCCCCAGGACCGCGTCCTGGTCTCCCCGCGCCATCTGGCGGGGTCGGGCCTTGGGAGCACGACCGTTGACGCGCTCGGCCCTCTGATCCACCACTTCGGCTGGACGACGGTCGAGAAACTTCCGCACGGCCGCCACGCCCTCCTCGCCAGCCCCGGCGGTGAGGTCTTCGTCCAATTCGATCCCCTCCGGCAGGACGGCCTGTGGTGGACGATCTCGCACCACGAACCCTTCTGGCAGGCCCAGTTCTCCCGGCAGACACCCGTCGAGGCGATCTCCGCCGTCACGCAGGCCCTGCCCCAGATGCTGGGCGACGACCAGTACGCCGACCGCATCCCCGTCACCGACCAGAGCACCGCCAGCGTCGCCCGCGCAGGCGGCTGGTCGGTGCGCGGAGCCCTGCACGGTGCGACCTGGACGTCCCCGGACGGGCACTGCACCGCCGAGCACACCGGGGGTACCGAGCATGTCTGGTACGTCAAGCACTCGGTCCTCGACGGCTTCGACACCCACTGGACCGCTAGCTTCACCGTGGACACCCCGGAGCGCGTCACCGCCCAGTTTATGACCCACCTGATTGATGACCGGCCTGTACTGAGGCACTTCGAGGACGTTCCCACCCTCGCCCGCAGAGCCGCCGTCATCATCCCCCTGAGCATCGGCGGACTCGGCGGGCACACCGTGCACGCGGTCGATCAGGTCGGCCGCACCGTTGCGCACACGAGCGGGTCACTGCGCCACCGCTGACCCGCCCGCTCCGAACCCATCAGCCCCGGATTCAGATGATGACCTTGCCGCCCGATGCCCTCTTCGATGTGCCCGCCCCGCTCCCTCCTGTCGGGCAACTGCTGGTCCTCGCCGGTGAATACACCCGGCACAACGACTCCCTCGACCTCGGCAGTACCGGCCACTCCCGGTCCGCAGAGCGCCTGGCGTCGGAAACGACCGCCGCGATCACAGCGGTTGCCGGATTGAAGCTCTTCGACCACGCCGACTTGACCGCCGCGCTGGTACGGCTCAAACAAGTCGCCTACCTCGCCGATGCCGCCTCGCGCCACGAGCCCCACCTCGCCCGTGAGCTAACGTCCTTCGCCCCCGAAGCTGTCGTCGACAGTGCCGCACGGATCGCCACCCACATGCGCCGCAGACGCTCCGGCCACGCCCCGGAGCCGGACGACCGGCTCGATACCGTCCAGCAGGCTGCCCTGCACGAGATCGCACTCGGCCACGTCGTGAGCACCAGCTCCCTCGACCGCGAGTACCTGCACAGCACCGGAGCCCGCGTCCCGCTCAGCGCGCTCCGGGCCTTGACGTCCCACGGATTCGTCGAACGCAGCCCCGGGTCAGCGCCCGCGGCCTTCGACCCCGGTCCCCGCCAGGACCGGGTCCGTCTCACCCTCGACGGCGCCACGGCCCTCGCCACCGTGATCACCACACCATCGGCCAGCCGTGACGCACCTGCGGTGACACCCGCCCACCCGGCACCCGGCGTTGCCACCAGACCCGCCGCCTCGCGCTCTGCGACACCCGGCCGGTGACCCCCGACCCCGACCAGCCCGCACGCCGCCCCGATAGTCCGCGCACCGAGCGCTACCGCTGGGAACTCGCCCGCGGGCAGATCACCGCCTTCGGAGAGTCGAAAACTCTCCGGGAATGGGCGGTCGACGAGCGCTGCACTATCACCCGGGAGGCGCTCCGTACCCGGCTCGCACTCGGGTGGAAGCCGGCGGACGCCATCACCACCGCCCGGCATGACAAGCCCGACCTCACCTACACCCATGCGGGACGCACCCTGTCCCTCCGCGGGTGGGCCGAACAGAGCGGAATCAAACACCACACGCTCTACAACCGCCTCAACACGTCAGGCATGACGTTCGCTGAAGCCCTGGAGAAGGGCGGCGACGGACCCCATTTCACCCTCCATGTCACCGCGTTCGGGGAGACAAAGCCGCTCAGCCACTGGTCGGTCGACCCCCGCGCGGGCTGCGCCTACAACACCATGCGCCGCCGTCTGGCCGAGGGCTGGGACGCCGAAGAGGCGATCGCCGAGGAGCCCCAGCAACGCTCCACGTTGGGGACGGGAATTCCGTACCGGGCCTTCGGCCTGAGCATGGGGCTGGAGGACTGGGCCCGCCACACCCAGATCCCCGCCAGCACCCTGCGCCACCAAATCACCCAGCACAACCTGCCGCTGGAAGCAGCGCTGACCAGCCTGGGCTGGGCCCCCTGCGCCGAAGTCCGCGTCGAGCACACCCTTATCCGTATCACCGCAGCGGAACTCCGACCCGGCGACCACGTCCTCGGCACGGAGCCCTCCGGCACGGACCAGCAGACCCTCCTCACCGTGCGCCGCATTGCCGACGCCTTGCCCCACTCGACATCCCACCGAGCCACCCGCATCTCGCGGGCGTCGACCAATTCGGCAACGCCCCCGCCACCGCCGACGGCAGCCCGCACTTCGCACCCATCCCGGCGCTGAACCTGCGCCCCCATCGCAAGAATCTCGCAATTCCCTTATCACCCATCCTTACGTGTATGTCACTCGGTGCCGGTCTGTACCGAGTTCAGCGCGTTGCACGCGGCTCACGACGCCTCCAGCGCACGCAACAGCACATCCTGGCCGCCGAAGCCATGCGCCCGGTCAGTGCTCAGAGCGGCTTCGGACCTACGACACAGCCACAACCCGCCCCTGCCGGGCCTCCGCTCCAAGACCACCGCCAAGGAGAACGACCTGACATCCCGGCCCCAGCACCTCCGCGTCGAAGTCGACATTCACCAGCAAGTGACCCTCCTCGCCCGCGCCCTGGGAATTACCCCCAGCGAGACCATCGCTCACCTGCTCCGCCTCTACGCCCAACCCTCGCCCGAGACACCAGCCCGCCCGGACATGTTCACCCCCGTTTACGCCATCTATCAGCGCAGGCGCATCGAGGGGCACTTCGACCGTTCCACCGGCGCCTTGAGCATCCCCGCAGGCCCCGGGGCGGGGCAGTACAAGACCCCCAGCGGCGCTGCTCGCGCCGTCATCACGGCGCTACGCCCGGGGATCTCACCCATCCGTACCGGATGGGCATTCTGGCGTCTTGCCGAATCTGGCGCCCACCTCGAAGTCCTCCGCAGCACCACCGCGTACACCCGCACCACAACGAGCCCGCCCGCACCTATGCCCGCCAGCACAGCCGCAGCCACGCCACGCACCCGCTGACCCCCATCGGTCCACCCCGGGGACGCAAGCCCCTGAATCCGCGGCCCGTCCGATCGGCGACGACGCGCCCCCGTCCTGACCGGCCCCGGATGCCGTAACCGCCCGCCCGTCGCCCGGGCACCCCGACTCCCCCTTTACCGCGCAGATCACCAATCCCTCACCCCTGGAATTCCATGAGCACCCCCACCCTCAAAATCCTTTCGCTAGGCGCCGGAGTCCAGTCCAGCACCATGCTCGCCCTATCTGCCCGCGGCGTTCTCCCTAAGGTTGACTACGCCATATTCGCCGACACCGGCTGGGAGCCGAGAGGCGTTTACCGGCATCTGGACCGCCTGCAGCGAGAAATAGCTGATCCCGCAGGCATTCCCATCTTCCGGGTGTCCGCCGGAAACATACGCGATGACGCATTGGATCCGAACCACCGATTCGCATCGATGCCGCTCTACATTCTCAACCGGGACGGCCGGCCTGGAATGACCAGGCGGCAATGCACCGGGGAGTATAAAATAAAGCCGATCAAGAAGAAGGTTCGGGAACTTCTCGGCTACCCCTACCCGGCCCGGATCCCGCGTGACGTCATGGTCGAGCAGTGGGTCGGAATATCGACCGATGAATTCCACCGCGCCAAGGACTCCGACGTCAAGTACATGCGGAACCGTCACCCTCTCATCGATATGGGATGGTCACGCAGCGACTGCATACGTTACCTGACATCACTGGGGCTGGCCGATACCCCGAAAAGCAGCTGCCTAGGGTGCCCCTTTCACGGAAATGCCCAATGGCGCAATATCCGTGATGAATCCCCGGAGGAATGGGCCGACGTTGTCGAATTCGACGCCAGGATCCGGCAGGGAAATGCGCGGGCGACCGCCTCGGGTAACCCGCTGCTCGGGCAGGCGTTTTTGCACCGCTCTCGCGTACCGCTGAGCGAGGCGCCGATCGACCACGTCACCGCCGCAGAATGGGCCGCCCGTCAGCAGGAGGTCACCGAGGCCACCGGTCCGGTCGATCCGGAGGAACTTGAGCAGGGGGTGGCCGACGGCTGCTCGCCGTGGTCCTGCCGGGGAAGCGAACCGGAGCCTGTGCAGGACGACTTCGGGCTGGCCTCTTGATCCTGGACCTCTTCGCCGGTCCGGGTGGCTGGAGTCACGCCCTGTCCGTGCTGGGCTCTCGCGACATCGGACTCGAATGGGACCCCTGGGCGTGCAAGACCCGTTCCGCTGCGGGCCAGGTGACCGTGCGTACGGACGTCGCGATGTACCCGACGTGGCCGTGGGTCGGCCGGGTCCGGGGGTTGATCGCGAGTCCGCCGTGCCAGGCGTGGAGCATGGCCGGCAAGCGCCTCGGCTTGCTCGACCAGCCGCTCGTTCACCAGGCTGTCGCTGACCTCGCCGCCGGGCGCGACACCCGGGAGGACCTCCTCACCGCGTGCCGGGACGAGCGGAGTCTGCTGGCCGCCGAGCCGATGCGCTACCTCCACGCCCTGCACCAGGCCGGTGCCCCCGACTGGTTTCTCGCAGAGGAAGTACCCGACGTGCTGCCGCTGTGGCGCCAGTACGCCGCGATCCTGCGGACCTGGGGGTTCTCGGTCTGGACCGGCATCCTCAACGCGGCGGATTACGGGGTTCCGCAGACCAGACGACGCGCGATTCTCATCGCATCCCGCGTACGTACCGCCGAGCCTCCGCCACCCACGCACGCCAAGGTCGCCGAACCGGAGACGCTGTGGGGTCCGGGCCGCGAGCGGTGGGTGTCCATGGCCCAGGCCCTGGGCTGGGGAGCCAACGACCGCCCGGTCCCCACCGTCTGTGCCGGGGGCGGGCCCGGCGGCGGGCCCGAACCATTCCCTTCGGGCAGCCGGAAGACCCTCACCGACGCCCGGGACCGAGGGTCATGGGTGCCGCGCCCCGGCGCCGTGATCCTGCAGTCCCGGCGCGAAGGTTCCGGCTGGGCCGAGCGCCACGGCACCCGCGAGAACCGCGGCACCGACCAGCCGGCCCCCACATTCACCGCCGAAGCGCACCGCTGGTCCTGGTCCCTCCGCAGCAACAACCAGGCCAACGCCACCACTCGGCGCCTCGACGAACCAGCCGGCACCCTGTTCTTCGGCCACCGGGCCAACGAATGTGTCTGGGTCGGCGAGCCCATCGCCGCCGAACCGCACGAGGAACAGCCAGCGGCCGAGTCGATCCGGATCACCGCCCAGGAGGCCGGTGTTCTGCAGACCTTCCCCGCCGCCTACCCGTGGGCCGGGAACAAGGGGCAGGTCTTCAGTCAGGTCGGCAACGCCGTGCCGCCCCGCCTTGCAGGCCACCTCCTCGCCCCGCACCTCGGCAAGCACCTCGACCCCGACGACTTCACCCTGGCCGCCTGATGCCCCCCGACCCCGAAGAGAACGACGACAACCGCACCGAACCGAACTCGCCGCCGGCCGTGTACTACGCCGAACAGGCCCTGCTGGGGGCCCTGTTCCTCGAACCGTCGCGCACCACCGAAGTCGACCTGGAGGCCGAGCACTTCGACAACGCCACGCACGCCCGTCTTTTCGCTGCGATGCGCACGGTCCCGCTGCCCGACCCTGAGACGCACCGGGAGAACGCCGGCTGGCTGGCCGCCGTCTACGCCAAGGCCCGGCCACAGGCCCCGGGGCTGCCCCACACGTACCCGCACACCCTCGTCCAGGCGTGCCCCCAGCCCGCACACGCCGCCGCCTACGCGGGGATGATCCGGGCCGACCACGCCCGCCGGACTCTGCGCGTCCACGCCGAACGCCTGGCCCGGACCGCCGACGACACCACCCTCCCCCACCGGGTCGACGCCACCGTGACCCAGGCCGACCGGCTCGGCAGCCTGCTTGATCAGCTCTCCGGACAGTTCGCTCCCCACCCCGGCTCGCTCCCCCGCACCCCTGTCCCACCGGAACCGGTGGCAGAGGCCGGGGAAGAGGCAGTCGACGACGAGCAGCTCCTGCTCGCCACCGCGACCGGGTCGCCGCAGACCGTCCAGACCATGCGGTGGCTGATGCCCAGCGACTTCACCGTCCCCCAATACGGGGCCCTGTGGCGGTGCATCACCGGCCTCGTCCACCGCGGTGGGTCCGTCGACCCCGTCACCGTCCTGGGCGAGGCCCAGCAGGCTGGCCTCCTGACCGGCACCGTCACCACGCGGAACCTGCTGGAACTGCTCTCCACCCCCCATGGTGTGCCCGACTACTGGGGCGAGAAGATCGTGCGCCGCGCCCTGCTCCACCGCGCTCGCACCGTCGCCGACCGCATCGTCGTCTTCGCCGACGACCCGGCCACCACTCCCTACCAACTGATCACCGGCTGCCGCCGAGCGCTCGCCGAGTTCGCCTCCCTCCACACCCGGTGGAACCGCGCGACCCTACCGGCGCCCACGACCCACGCAGCACGTAACCGAGGTACTCCGCCGGCTGTCCGCGCCGGACCCGCGCCCGCCGCGACCGTAAAACAACCACGGACCGGCATCACGCGGTAGGCAAGGCGACTGCCTGCCCGGGTGGTGCTCCGGAGTCTCTTCCCGGCAGCAGCGCTGTCCGGCGGAACCGAGGCACCTCACCATTCCTCCGCGTGGCAGAAGCGGACCCATCCGCCACCCACCAGCCCCTCTCCGAAACGAGATCCGAACTACCAGATGATGAACGACCAGAAAACGGCGGCAGACGACGCCGCGGCCGGACCCGGCGAGCACGAAGCGCTGCTCGACGTCTTCCTCGACGACCATGCCGAGTGGCAGCGCTGGCGTACCTGGTCGGACGAGACCACCCATGCCGTCCACGAGTCACTGGCCCTGCGCGCCGAACTCGTCCACGAACCTGCCCCCGCAGATGTGAGGTGGCGGGTCGCGGTCTACGAGTCCCCCGTGGGCGCCCGCCTCTGGCACGCCACAGCCTCCTCCTCCACACCCACCGAGGTCATCGGCGAGCTCCTGCTCTCCCTCGCCACCCGCGCGGCGGATTACCCCCGCATGGACAACCTCAGCAGTGACCATGCACTCAGGGAAGCGACGCTGCCCCTCGCCGACGCGGGCTGGACGCCGGCAGCGGAGGCCCCTGGATGGGTCCGGTGGCGCTCCGCGAACGACGGCTTCTTCCTGCGGCACGACACCCTTGCCGACCGCGGCACGGACTCCCCTGCCGCCTGGGTGCTCTCGGGCCGCGACCAGACCCGCTCCCGCTGGACGATCACCTTCTCGGCAGCAACCCCGCCCCTGGCACTGACCGCCGCGACCGAGGCACTCGCCGACAGCGAAGCGCGACTTCGCCAGCACACCACCACACGGTCTCCCGCCCACTGCCCGCCCCAGCCCCCCGCACCGCTGCCGCACAGCCCGCGAGCACGGTGAGTATCGCGGCTCCCGCCGCATCTGCCGGACCGCAGCGCCGCTTCCGACGCGCCGCATCCACCCGCCATACCCGTCCGCCCGCGTGCCCCGGCCAGCGGGCAAAGGAGACCACTACTTCGTGACACCCACCGCCCCTGATGCCCAGGTCCGGCTCGACACCCATCCCACCCACGACAGCGCCGTGGTCGCCACCGTCACCGGCCCCGAAGCTCAGGAGCTGGTGGCCGCGCTGGAAGCCGACGCATGGCACGTCATCGCCAAGGACACCCTGGTCCTGGTCCGCATCGACCGCGAGGAGCCCTACTGGGCCCAGAAGGCAGCACACCGCCTGACCTCCGACGGCATCACCGTCCACATCAGCCCGCGACTGGTAGAAGCCATGGACGAGGAGTGGACCTGGGCGGCCTACCCCATGCCCTGGTGCACTCGCGCCGAGATCCGGGAGGTCTCCGACCAGGCCCAGCAGATCTACGACGCCATACGGCACGGCCGCCTCCGTATCCACGCCCATGCCCACGACGGGTACACCACCGTCGCGGTCGGCACCTACCCCGACGGGGAGAGCGTCCACCTCCACGGCGAAGACCACCTGCGCGTGGAGAGCTACACCTACGGCAGCGCGGAAGGCGCGCGGGACGAGGCCCTCGCGGAGTTCCTGCGGCTCTACGGCGACGCCGTACGCCTCGGCCCCGCGCACCTCACCGACACCGAGCGCGAGGCCGACCAGACGCGTGAACCTCTGCCTGCTCGGCCCGCGACCGCCCCGGTCCGGCTGGTGAGCGTACCGGTCTATGCAGCAGATCCGGCCGACCCCGCCGCCGTGCTGGACCGGTTCCTCGCCGGAAACTCCTCGTGGAAGAAGCACAAGCACCACGAGTGGCCCGGAGAAGCCACCTACGCCCTCCACGAGTCCCTCGTCCTGCGCGTGGAGCTCTACCATCACCACGACGCCGGACCACGAGACCAGATCTGGACCGTGGCGGCCTACGAGTCGCCCGTCGGAGACCGCCTCTGGCACGCCACCGCGACCGCCGGAACCCCCGAGGGCGTCATCATGACCCTCCTGAAAAGCCTCGACGACGAGCACGATTGGGGCAGCACCACGTGGGCGGCGTCCACCGCGCCTCCGGACCACAAGGCGGTCCTGCCGCTCGCCGACTACAGCTGGAAGGAGAGGACCACCGAGTCAGGTCCCGCCTGGACCTCGCCCGACGAGAGGTGCCGCCTCCAGCGCGACCGGCACGCAACCTGGACGGCGTCCGGCGGCACCGAACCGGACCGTCCCGCCTGGACCATGCAGCTGTCCCAGCGCACTCCACCCGAGGTCATCCAGCAGATCGTCTTCGAGCTCGCCGAAGGACAGGGCCCACGCCGGCCCGGCACACCTCGCGCCCCCCACTCGCCGGCCCTCGGCCCGGCGCCCGCCGTCGGCCCTCCCACCGCCGGCTCACACGCCCTCACGCCCCGAGGCCGGTGATTGAGGCCACGCCCTCCGCCCTCACGGCTCCGCGCCCGACGCTGCCTGGAGGAACCGACTTGCCCCAGACCACCAACACCGGAGCACGTGGCGAGCACCGCGCTCCGGTGTCGACTTAGTTCACACGCTGGCGACGGCCGACGACAGGGCCTCGTACCGGTGGATCATTCGCTGCGAGCTGACGGTGCCGATGAGCCTTTCGGCCTGATCGAGAAGTTCTCGCGCCTGGCCGCCGTCGCCGCACATGTGGACGGTGTCAGCCAGGTCGAGCACGGCATAGAGGTGGTCGCGCGGGTAGTCAGGTGAGGTCGCCTCGACGCGGCTGCGAAGGAGGGGCACGGCCCGTGACGGCTGGTCGCAGCCAAGCCAGGCCCGGCCGGTGGCGGCGTCCACGGAGTCCTTCGTGAGCCAGGTCGCCCACCATGGTGTGCGTGTGTCGGGCGAGCCGAGGTGGAGCAGCGCTTCGTCACGGAATCGGTGAACGGCCTCTGGGTCGTGCCTCCGTCCTGCGGCGTAGACGCGCCGCTCGGCGATGACCGCGGCTGCTGCGGAGGGAAGGTCTGGCGTCCGTGCGGCGATGTCGAGAAGTGCGGCGGCGTCGTTGTGGTTGCCCAGCCAAGCGGCCTGGTAGGCGGCGGAAGAAACGAGGTTGGCCGTCGAGTGACGGGTGGTCAGTGAGGTTCCGGTCTCGCGGGCCAGACGCATGCCGGTGTGGTAGATGCGCTGTGCCTGCGGATGCCGGCGGGCGTCGAAGCACATCCAGCCGACCTGCTCGCTCAGTTCGATGTAGGCGGTGTGGAGCCGTTCAGTGAGGGGTCCCCGACCGCGAGCTTGTGCCACAACCCGGGATGCGCTCTGCCAGATGCCGACGCCCCAGGTGAGCTCGTCGCTGGCGCTGCCGGTTGAGTCGTCGATGTCCCGGAGGTCGCGAACCGCCCGTTCGATCGACCCGACGAGCCGCTCGTTCAGCTGGCCGGACGGCACAGCGGAGGCGGCTTCCGCTGCCGGGCCGAGCAGCAGCGCGAGGGCGGGGGCGGTAGCTGCGGCTCCGGTGAGCATGAGCAGGTTGCGGCGGTCCATCAGGTCTCCTTGGCTGATCTCCTGAAGCAGGGCCTCCAGGGGGGCGTCGCCGGGTGCGTCGAGGTGACGGTGACGGGTCCGGGGGCGAGGTAGGTCCCATCCGACGTCCGACGCGGTGATGCACCGTCCGGCCCTGGCGGTCAGGACGGCCAGGGCGTCCGCCTGGTTGTCGGGCTGCGGGAGAGAGGGGATGTCGCGAAGCCAGGAGTAGGCCGCTTTCGGGCTGAGTGGGAAAGAGCCGCGGCGCGCCCGACGCTCGTTGATGCGGGTGACGAGCTGCTCCGGCCTCATCCCCAGCTGCTGTAACAGGGCGCCGAGCACGTTGGCCGGCGTGGCTTCAACCGCTGTTGGCTCCATGGGCACTCCAAGTCCGGCGGGGTCCTGGCCGGAAGGTACCACCGCTCAGGAGGTCGCCAGAAGACGGAAGAAGCGGAGCCTGGTTTACGTACACCAGGAAGCAACCACGGTGCACGTAAACCGAGTTGGTGAGTGCACCAGGTACACCGCAGCAACCTCTCCCGATCCCGTGTCTCTCTCGGCAAGGCTGTCTCACCTCACAAGAACATGGAGGTGAGTGATGCGAGCAGTAATCTTCGGTGCGTCCGGGCTCCTTGGCCGCAGCATGATGCGGGCCTTCGACGACATGACCGTAACGGGCACCGGATTCAGCAGAACAGCCAGCGCTCTGGTCACGGTCGACGCGACGTCGGCCGACGCCATCACGCGCCTGCTCGACCGGGCCCGGCCGGACGTGGTCGTGAACTGTGTCGGCGAGCGCCGCCCCGCAGTGTGGACTGGTTCACCGGACCGGGCCCGCGCCGGCAACGTGGATGCGGCCCGGCTGATCGCCGAGGGCGCTCACCAGAGCGGAGCCCGGCTGGTGCACATCTCCAGCGACTACGTCTTCGACGGAATTGCGCCGCCCTACCGTCCTGGCAGCCTCCCGAATCCGCTGAATGCTTACGGCCGGTGGAAGCTCCTCGCCGAGCACGCCGTGCGTGCCGCCTGCCTGGACGCCGCGATCCTGCGGCTGCCCGTACTCTACGGACCGGCGCAGTTCGCGGCCGAGACAAATCTGACCGAGATTGCCCGCCAGGTCGGGGCCGGCGCACCGATTGAGCTGGACGACGTGTGTGTCCGCTATCCCACGCACGTGGACGAGGCCGCCGAGGCGTGCAGCCAGCTCGCCCGTTCCCTGTTGGAAGGGAAGGGTTTGGGCTCGGTTGCCCACTGGAGTGCGGAGCAGGGGCTGACCAAGTACCGGATGGCTCTCTTGATCGCGCGCAGGTTCGGCCTGCCCGCCGGCCACGTGCGCGCCGGGGTCGCGGACGCGGCGTCCGGAGAGCGGCCGGTCGACTGCCGCCTCGACTCCCTTGATCTGCACGGGGCCCTTAACCCGGTCCGCCGCCTGTTCGACATCGAGTTCCCACCCGTGGTCGAGCCCTGGCTCATCCCTGCCGGGCCCGTTCCTGGACAAAGGAAGGACCCATCGTGACCGCGCTCCTGTACGAGGACTTCGCCCGTGCGTATGTGACCGGGGTGGGCGACACGGTCCGCCGCATGCTCACCCGTGGCGGTACTGCTGCCGATCTGCTGGCCAAGGCCACCGCCAGTGGCGGCGAAGTCCGCGCCTTCGGCAACGGCGGCTCCTCTGCGATCGTCCGCTCGGCTCTGCTCCAGCTCCACGCCCAGGCCGGAGTGCCGGTGAACGACGCGATGATGAGCCCGGCGACCCTGGCCTACAGGGCGCAGCAGCAGGACTACCGCACGGCCTTCGCTCGGTCGCTCGCCGACGGCATCGACCGGGTCGACCTGGTTGTTGTCGCCAGTGTCAGCGGCCGGTCGGCGAACATTGTCGAGGCCGCCCGGCTCTGCGCCGAACACCGCGTGCCGGTGCTGGCGCTGGTGGGCGGCGACGGTTCCCAGATGGAGTCGGCCGGGGGGATGGTCTGGGCGACCGGCACCACGGATCAGCAGATCAGCGAAGACGCCATGCTGACCGTGCTGACCCTGGCCGCCGCCGCGGTCGACCCCGTCGCGGAGACCTTGTCGGCCCGAGCGGAGCAGCACCTGCGCGCCCTGGGCGCAGTGGATACCGAGTTGCTGGGGGCATTTCTACGGGAGGCGACCGAAGCCGTCGCGGACGCGATCCGTAACCGGGCCCGGATCTACGTGCTGTGCCCGGACGGCGGACCTCTCGCCCTCGTCGGCGAGCATTTCGCACACAACTTGGCCTGGGACGCGCCGCTCGGCGTCGAGGGGGTACAGCCCCCACTCGTCGTCAACGATCCCTCGCTGGCCGACCTGAGCGCGATGCACAACGACCATCCCGACCCGGCGCACGGCGTCTGCTACCAGCTGAGCAGCGCGGAACCCGGCGACGTGGTGTTCCTCCTGGCCTATGACTCGGGCAGCAGGACGACTCGCGAGGCCGTCAACGCCGCCACCGTGGCAGGAACCCAACCGCTCCTCCTGCACCGGGACGGCCCGGACCATTCCGGCCTCGGGGCGCGTCACTTCCGGCTGCCTCGCGTCGACGACTTCGCGCTCGGCGCCCTGGTGCAGTCGGTCGCCCATCTGCTGTGCCGAACCACCCGCGCCGTCCTGACCACGGACCGAATCGGCCCTGGCACCGCGCTGTCGTCCGACGAGCTCATGGCGCAGGACCTGGCGCCGCTCCGCGAACTTTCCGACACCCCGTTCCACTGAGCGAAAGGTTTCCCACCATGTCCGTACGTGAGATCCGCACCGACATCGTCCGCCCCGCCCGCAGCGAGATCGCCGCCCTGGCGCGCATCCCGGTCGCCTCGATCGTGGACGCCCTCGGCAAGACCGGCGCACTCACCTACTGCCTGCGCCTTCAGACCCCCGGCCAGGTTCTGTGCGGCAGCGCCGTCACCGCGCTGGGCCCGGACGTGACCGTGCGCCGCGCGGCCATCGACCTGGCGCTGCCCGGCGACGTCGTCGTGGTCGCGGCCGGCGGGAACAAGGAACGCTCGTGCTTCGGCGGCGTGACCGCAGCACACATGCAGAGCCGCGGCATCGCCGGAGCCCTCGTCGACGGCATGGTCCGCGACGTCGCCGAGTTGCGCCACATCGCCTTCCCCACTGTCGCCCGTGGCACCACCCCCCTCAACTACGACTACCCCGCCGGCCGGGAGGACGGCGCGGTCAACGTCCCCGTGGACATCGACAACGTCCGCATCACCCCTGGGGACGTGGTGGTCGGCGACGAGGACGGAACGGTGATCGTCCCTCGCGACCAGGTCGCGGCCGTCATCGCCAAGGCCCACGCGTCCATGAGCGCTGAGGAAAAGAAGTGGTGGGCCCGTCGCGGCCAGAGCCTCGGCGCCGTACAGCAGCTCGCCAACTCCGGCTACAAGATCATCTGAGGGGAATTTCGATGACCGACCACACCCAACTCGCTGCGACTTTCCGGCGATTCGCCGACCAGCAGGCGACGGGACTGTCCCCTCTGTACGCCGCCCTGTCCCGCGCGGTCGCCCGCACCCCCGAGCTGCTCGCCCTCGCGGCCCGCACCAAGCCGGGACAGCCCGCCCCGAACATGCTGCTCGGGGCCGTCCACCACATCCTCCGCCGCGGTGTCCAGCACCCGCTCGCCTCCTACTTCACCGGCCACGAGGACCTGGCAGACGACCGTGCTGTCGAACTGCTGGCGGACTTCTGCCGCCAGCACGCCGGACAGATCCGGCGGATCATCGGGGCCCGGTCCGTCCAGACCAACGAGGTCAACCGCTGTTCGGTCCTTCTGCCCGCCTTCGCCGCGCTCCAGCAGCAGCTCGACGACGGACGACCGATAAGGATCGTCGACGTAGGCGCCAGCGCCGGGCTTACCCTGCTCTGGGACCGCTACACCTACGAGTACAACGGTCACCGGCTGACCCTGCCGGACAGCAACCCGGGCACTGTCGTGCACTGCGCGGTCAGGGGCGGAATCCCGCCTATGGCCCTCGATGTCACGCGGTTCGTCCACCCGGTCGGGATCGAACCGAACCCGGTGGACGTCACGGACCCCGAGGCCATCGAGTGGCTGATCAGCCTCACGTGGCCCGAGCAGACCAAGCGAATGCACACCCTGGACTCCGCCCTGGCACTGGCCGCCCGTACGCCGCCGACGATCCTGGCCGGCACAGCCCAGGACCACCTCGTCGGCATCGTCGACGAGACCCCGGCCGACCAGCACCTCCTCTTCGTCTTCTCCTGGTCGATCTACCAGATCTTCGGCTCGCCTGGCGGCCGGGAGCGTCTCGTCGACACCTTCGCCGAGCTGAGCCGGCGCCGCCCGCTGCACGAGATCTCCATCGGCCACTTCGGCCACGACACCCCCCGCATGATCATGGCCAGTCACGACGACGGCGTGAGCCGCTCCGACGTCGTGGCCCACTGCGACGTTTACGGCACCTGGCTCGAGTGGCTGGGCGAACCGCCCGCCCGGCCGAGCGTCTGAGGGGAGTGCCTCATGTCGCGCACGATCACCAGGGCGGTCGTGGCCGCCGGCGGAGCCGGAACCAAGATGTCCCCGATCACCCGCATCCTGCCCAAGGAGATGCTGCCCGCCGGAGGGAAGCCGATCCTGGAGCACCTCGTCCACGAACTGCGTGCGGCCCAGATCACGGACGTCCTGTTCGTGATCTCCTCACGCAAGCCGCAGATCCCGGCCTACTTCGGCAGCGGCGCCGCATACGGCATGGACTTCTCCTACCGCGTCCAGGACGACGGCGCCGGACCCGGCGCCCCCATCCTCGCCGCCGAAACATGGGCCACAGGCCAGCCGTTCGTCCACGCGTTCGGGGACAACCTGATCCGATCCGCCGCCGGCAAGGAGGCCCCGCTCCAGCGACTCGTCGGTGGCACGACGGGCTGCTCCGTCCTGACCCGCGTCTTCCCCTCGGACGGCATCCCCGCGCACGAGACCCTCCTGGGCGCAGCCGAAGCACCCAGGACCGGCCCCGAACCGGCCGCCGTCGCCTTCGACACGCACCTCCTGGACCACACCGGGGCCCAGTGGGTGCACGCCTGCGCCGCCCGCTGGATCCTCGGGCCGTTCATCTTCGAGACGCTGCGCGAGTGCCCGCGCCGACCCAATGGAGAGCTCTACCTCATCGACGCCATCCGGCGCTGGATCAGCACCGGCAACCACCTGACGGCGCTGCCGCTCCGACCGGACGACCTCCGGTTCAACTGCGACAACTGGGAGACCTACCACGATGCCGTCGCCGCCCTCCGCCGATGAACGCCGCACCCTTCCCCACGACACCGACACCCTGCCCGAGAGCACCCAGATCCCCCTGGAGAGTTCGTTCCAGCGGCCCGGCACGCACGTCGCCCTGATCCTGCCCGAGCAGCGGGTGCGCCGGGTCGTGCTGGCCCTGCCCGTCGAGAAGGGCGACGGCCGCAAATACGGCCACAGCCTCGTCGAAATCGGACGGCTCCCGGCACATCTGCGCGACGGAACCGTCTTCGCCGCACCGACGTTCAGCGAGTCGCCCTGGGTGGTCAACCACGCGTTCCGAACCGACTGCCGGCAGGAGGACCACCTCGTCCGCGTGGTCCTGCCGACCGTCCTGGCCGTGCTCGGCGCGCAGACCCGGCCGCCCGTACACCTGCTGGGATTCAGCAAGGGAGGCTTCGCCGCCCTCAACCTGCTGACCCGGCACCCCGACCTCTTCGCCATCGCCAGCGTCTGGGATGCCTCGCTGCTCAGTGACCGGCCGCCCCACCCGCAGCTCGTAGACGTCGCCGGCAGCGCCGCACGGCTCGACGAGTACGACGTACGGCAGAACCTGCGTCGCCACGCCCACGACCTCCGCGAGGCACGCCGCATCGTCCTCGGGGGCATCGGCACTCTGGGCGCCGACTGGACTGCCGGCCGCCAACGCCTCGAAGCACTTGACATCCCTCATCACGCCTACCGGGATGCACCGGCGGACCACCGATGGGACGCCGCGTGGCTCGCTCCTGCCATCCGGCACCTGCTCACCCTCGAAGCCAGCTTCCTCCCGGGCCCCGGCGCTCGGGAGGAGTGAGGACGGAAAGGACGGATCAGTCCTTCAACAGCTCGTCGCGTACCGGAATCCAGTCCAGCGCGGACCGGATTCCGTCCTCAAGGGACAGCTTCGGCGTCCACCCCAGCAAATCGGCCGCCCGGTCGCTCTTCGTGTAACCGCCGGCCACGTCCCCAGGCCGCGGATCGGCGTCGATGGTTGCCAAGGGCGGGGTCACGACGTTGTTGAACGCCTCGCACAGCTCCCGGACCGTGGTACCGGAGCCGGTGCCCAGGTTGATCGCGAGCGAGCGCTTCGACCCCGTGAGAACGGAGTCGAAGCGCTCGATCGCCGCAATGTGGGCCGCGGCGAGATCCCAGACGTGCACGTAGTCCCGGATACCGCTGCCATCGCGCGTCGGATAGTTCGTCCCCGTGATCGGGAACGGCCGGCCATCCTGGTGTGCCTGGATCAGCACACCCAGAGCGTGACTGGGCCGCTTGAGCTGGAGCCCGGTACGCAGCTTCGGGTCGGCCCCGACCGGGTTGAAGTAGCGCAGCGACAGCACCCGCGGCCCCGCCACGGCGATGTCGGCGAACATCTCCTCGCACACGGCCTTGGTCCGCGCGTAGGGACTCTGCGGCGCCAGCGGCGAGTTCTCGTTGACGGGCGAACCGTCCTCGGCCCGGTAGATGGAGGCTGAGCTGCTGAAGATGATGCGGTCACAGCCGTTGCGGTGCAGGTGGCTGACGAAGTCCAGGCTTTTGGCCACGTTTGCGTTGTAGTAGCCGATCGGGTCCGCGACGGACTCGGGCACCACGATCAACGCCGCACAGTGCACCACCGCAGAGATGTCCGGGTGCTCCGAGAAGATCCGGTCGACCAGTGCGCCGTCCGCGATGTCACCTTCGTAGAAGGTGCGGCCCTCGGTGAACTCGCGGCGCCCCCGCACTAGGTTGTCGAGAATCACCGGAGTGATGCCCGCGTCCAAGCAGGCCGAGGCGACCGTACTGCCGATGTAACCGGCTCCCCCAGCGATAAGGACCTTCATCACGGTGATTCTCTCCCGGCCTCGTTCCAGCCCCAGTCGGCGGCTGGCAGCAAGGCTAGCGGAGAAGCCAGACGATGGGCCTCTCAACAGCCCCACTGCGTCCGTGACCCCTTGAGTTCCTGCCCCACGACGTCTACTGCCACCGGGTACACCTGAAGCCTGCGGTGACTCTCTGACCGCGATGTCGGCGAACCAGGGAACCGAGCGACTCACCCGGCAACGCGCCAGCCAGGCGACGTCCTCACCCGGTGCGCTCGCGGGCCTGCCGATCCGCGGCCTTCCAAGACACCGCAAGTTCCGCAGTCCTTCCTCGGAGTACGTCGCGCTGCTCCTCCAGGACCAGCGAGGTGGGCGAGAGCAAAAGGACGTTTCCCCGGTAGGGGCGGAACCCGATGCTCTCCCACCCCCGCGCGATCTTCATCGTCACGCGCTCCCACTCGGCCCGGTCCCTCAGCCGCATGTCGCTGACATCGGAGATACCCGGTGAGCACACGACCGCCCGGCAGCCCAGCATCAAGCGACAGATGACCTCGATGGCAAGCGCTGCACCCAAGCCGTAGCCCCGCCACGCCCCGTCGAGGGTCACCCGGTCCATCACGAGCAGGGCCGAGCCGGTGTAGTCCAGCATCTCGCTGACCTCGTCGGTGAAGTACCCAGTCTCCGCGTTGAGGATCGCTGCCGCGATCTCCGCGAGGTCCTCGGACTCGTCCTCCATCGCGTGAACGGCGTTCACGCCCCGGTCGAGGTGCACCCGATAGAAGTCCATGGACCCGACGGCTACCTCGTCGCCGTCAGGACCTGCGTGGAGAACAGCCACGTCCCACCGTTCCAGGGTGTCAGCGTGAGGCGTACCGGACAGGGCGTCGGTGTACGAGATACGCAGGCGCAGCTCCGCAGGATCACCTGGGGGCAAGGATGGTTCGATCACCGGTTCAGAGTAGGTCGGGAAGCGGTGTCGACCGGAAGCGGTGAATCAGAACCTGACGGCAGCCACCCGCTCAGCGCTGCGCATCCCCTCGACCGAGTAACACGCATGGTCCGTTGCGCCCGGATCCGGCGCGCTGGACTCCCGCTCATCCAGTGTCTCTACGCTCCTTCGGATCCTCCATGGCTGGCAGCCGCGCATCCCTGGGGACAGCAACGACCTCGCACCCGTCGAACAGTCGCCAGTTGAGAGGTGCCCCTGCGGCTTTCCGCGCCCGCCGGTACGTCAGGGCCCAGCCCATGTCCCGCTGTGCGTTCCCATCCGGTCCGATCCGGGTGCGCCACCAAAGCCAGCCGATCCAAGTTGTCCGCTCCTTGAGGAGTGGCGACGCGAAGGCGTAGGCCACGGTGGTCATCTCCGCCAGCGAGCCAGCGAGTTGCTGCATGTTGCCCAGCGACACCAGGTCCTGCCTGATCGAGACGCGAGCCGCGCGTACGGCGCCCCGCACGACAGCCGCGATGAACGCGGCGACTATGAGCCCAACCAAGGTCCAAAGGACGGTCATCGGGAGGCCCGTAGGGCTGCGCGGCTCACACTGATCGTGTCCGCCAGCGTGGTGTGGACTTGAAGGTCAAGGCGGTCAAGTGCAATCTGCGTCACCACATTCGCACGGCGTACACAGCCGGCATCGGCTCGTGCAGACCACGCCGGCGTGCGCTTCCCGGTCCCCTGCCGCGCCTTCATACTGAACCAGTTAGGCATTCGCCCCCCTCCTTCGCCCTGCTCCAAAGACCATGGTGCCGCGGCCGTGCGCTTCTGGGATAAGAAGCTCTCCACACCCACCCCTCCGATTGCCAGCACTCGACGGCACGCTACCTCGCTCGCGTCGGCAGCCCACCCTCTCCTCGGCCCGCGAATTCCGCGTACACGACATGCTGAGGGCGGGCACGATGGATCTATGCCAGCCTCCGATCGCGCACCCCATACTCACTTGGACCCGTACGCCCTCGACCTGGAGCTGAGCCTCCTACTCAGCTCCGCCGCTCCCCCTGGGTGGCGCAGTGCCGTCGAGGAGGCCGCTCATCTGCTCAGCAGTCGGTACAGCGGCGACTGGGCGGAGCTGCACACCCTGGCCCTGCTCCTCTTCGCCCGCACCTTCTCAGGCGGCCGAATGCCGCGGGATGTACCGGTCAACGAACTGGTCCAGGCCCTCGACGGCCCGTCCGACGGCGAGAACCGCATCACCAAGGAGATTCGGCAAACCCTAAAGGCCATGGAACAGGGAAGCGAGGTTCGCCAACCGGACGAGGAACCACCACTGCGCCTGATCTTCGGCCCCATTTCTGACCGGTACGGCGGGCCCATCCCCTGGTCCGATGAATGGGATCCCGTACCTCCGGGACCGTCACCCTTGGACCTCGCCGCCAAGCGACTCGTCGGCTACCTCCGCACGTACCAGGCCGACCAACGGGGTCGTCCTTCGAGCGTTCCCGACATCGGCGACGGGCCTCTGCACGTCGAGTCCGACGGGATCCTCATCGCCTCACCGAAGAGTCTCGTCCCCCCGGGTTGCGGTGGAGGCTGCGCCGCCTCGCGTCCACGGCGTCTCACCGTCGACGGCCCCGTGGTCACGCTCACCTGCGAAGAATGCGACACACGACGGGTGCGAAAGCAGCTCGATCCCGTCCGAACGCGCCTTGCCCTGGCCCGAACTCTAGGGGTGGCACCGTCCGTGCAAGGGTCGTACAGCATCCCCGGGGAGCTCTACGTCCCGCACGCTCAAATGGCGCGCGGAGCTGACCCATACCAATACAACTGGTTCCTCCGGTCGCGGCAGAGAGACTCACGGGTCGACCGGCCGTAAGGGATCCCGAAAACGCCGTCGGCGACCTCCGGCCCTGCGAGGCAGAGCTACTCAGGGGCAGAGAGGGATCTCCGCTACCGGCTCCCACGTCATCCGCCACCCGTCGAGGCCCTCGTCGAACGTCCATGCCACGTCGAGGAGATGTACGCGGTCGACGAGGAGCGAGGCGCGGCGCGGGACCACCTTGTTGCGCAACTCGCTGTTGAGCGGGTCGGACGAGACCGTGCCGTAGCTGTTGCCGAGTGAGATGTGCGGGCGCCCGCCGGAGTGCTGAAGTGCCGCGTCACCTCGGGTTTTCCGGATCGCTGACCGGATTCGGTCAATGAGGGCAACAGTGTCCGCCTCCGGCCAGACGTCCAGCACGACACCCGCAATATTTCCGATGGGGGGACCGACCTCCGTCGTGAACGCGGGCATGTCCGCCAGCTCCGCGCGCAAGGCGTCCGCGACTTCGGTGAGGGCCGTCTCGTCGTACCCGGCGGACGGCGCATCGGCGAGCATCTCGCACGTGAGGTGCAGGACGCCGGTGTCGCTCGGGTCCATGCCGCACTGTGGATCGATCGGGTAGCCCTCCAGGACCGGCCGGCATGCCTCAGCAAGGCCGAGCAGCTCGTCGTCCACTCCCGGTCGTGGCAGCACGTAGATGTGGAGGACTCGCATCCCGCTCACCCACGGGCGGCCTTGAAATTTCGGCACGAACGGTTCCACGTGTTCCTCCCCACTACAACGGACGCCACTTCGGCGTCCCGCGTCCATCGTGACGTCTACGCCTCGTCGGGGCGCCGCTTTCGCAAATCTCCGCGCCTGCCTCTGAGCGGCGGCATGAGAACCGGATCTGCACCCTCACGCCCTGACCGCGAACGCGCGGGGGCCGCCGGGGCCGTCAACACCGCCGAGGTGGACCCTCTCGGCCCTCAACATGGCTGGCTCACCGTCATCACGCGGGCCCTCCTGTGCGACGCCCCCACGACGGCGACCTCTCCGGACCCGTCAGTGAGCAGGGGGTTTGCTCTCTGTGAGCGGATGGTCGTACTGTGTGCGCACCGCCAGGCCCGCCAAGGCTGGCGGCGAAGGTTAGGGGCGCAGGAGTGCGCCCAGCGAACCGTTTGATTTCTTCGCCACCGGTTGTTCTACAACCGGGGCGATGACCCGGGGCGATGCCCCGGTACCCGCGCACTGCTGGAGTTACCACTACAAGGTCTTCCGACCTCAACGAATGCCGCGTGTCATTTCTGCACACGGCGCACGGCCCGCGGGTGCTGTGTTTCATGTCAGGCATCCGCCTGTCTTCGTTGAGGTCTTCGCCTCAGCGGAGCCCCCGAAGTCAGCGGCCAACCGCCTTGGGGGCGCGCAGTGTGGGCAGTACTGGAACAGGCAGCGGTCGCGGCACCGGACATCTTCATGAAGGTATTCGTCGTGTGCTTCGTGACCGTGGTGCTGGCGTTTCTGGTGGCTTTAGCTATCGCTCTTCGCGACACTCCGGCGGGGCAGCGCCCGGAGATCATCAGGGCCCTGGCCGAGTACATGCCCTTCTGGCGGAAGAAGCGGTGACTCTACAGCTTCCCAGGAGGCGAGGACTCCCGCGTCCGTACTTGAGCTGGGCAGGACGTTACTCGGCGGCCCGCCGAGCCTCTTGGCTCCAGCGCGGTGGCTCACTGATCTCCGCAGCTGCCCAAGTCCTGCCCGCCGTGCGGCCATTCCGGGCTTTACCTGCGCATCACGTTCGCCGACGCTCTGTCCGTTCCTCAAGATGCGGACCCCGTGGAGTGGTGAATGGAAGCTACCGTCGGCCCCCATCCGGTACGTCAAGGGCAGGAGATCCGCTGCGCTCAAGCCATCGATCGACCCAGGCGGGTACGGAGAGGACAAGCTGCTGCTGGGCTGCGTAGAACGCCGGGGAGTCCTCCTGGACTCGCGCGAGGCGGTCGCCGCAGCGCTGGATGGCCCGGACCTCCAGCACGCCGGGCCGCTCCGCCGGCCCGGCGACGGTCGTGGTGCACTGGTCGTGCCCAGGAGGCAAATGGCAGTTGCAGCGGGCGTCCCGGGGAGTGACTGGCAGGCCCCACCCGGGGGCTGCGAGCAGCGCCATCATCCGCCGGTGGCTGTTGACACCTTGACCTCCCTCGAACATGGGGTCGATGATCCAGCGTTCGCCGCCACCTTCGTGGTGGCCGACCCAGCCCGTCACGGCCAGAGGAACCCCCAGGGTGCGGATCAGGCCCACTCGGCGCAGCAGCCCGCTGGTCAGCCAGGCCGACACCGCAGCGGCCCGGCGGCCCGCCCGTAGGTAGGGGCGTTCGGCAGAGTGCGCCCGGTTCGGCTGGTCGCGGTGGCAGAGCGTCATGCCGTACGTGCTCAACTTCTTGTCCTGGGAATCGACCGCGTGCAGCCATTCGTCGGGGCCCAGGCCCAGCAGGGTGACGGAGGCGGAGGTGCCCAGCAGGCGCAGCACCACCCGTCCGTCCTCGACGTGAGCGCGGGCCCCGGGAATCCCGTGGATTTCGCCGTATTCGTCGGCACGCGGCAGCAGGGCCTCGGCCAGGTCCAGAGCCTGGGTCTCGTCCCGGTAGCGCCTCATGTCTGGGTCGCCCTCGAACCGGATCAGGAGGCGATCGGAGCGCGGGTCGACGTACTCAATTCCCCACGGATACACGGTGCTGATCCGGCGCCAGGCCACTGCGGCCATGACGCCGGCCTCCAGCAGCAGCTGATCAGCGTCGGGCTGGTGAATCAGCGGGGAGCCGGGCACGGCGGCCTCGACCCGACGTCGGGCGGACTGCCAGGGCAGCCCAGTGTAGAGACGCAGCAATTCGGTGCGCCGTTCGATAACGGATGACTTCATGTCTCGGAGCCCCTCAACACCGCGGAGCCGTCCCGACACAGCACGCGGCAAGAAGTCATGAGAAACATCCGGACCTTGCAGCGGTGCCAGCCGAGTTGACTTCTCCACAGCGTGCTCGATGTCGGGTCGAGCACAGGGCAGGAGCCCCGCCGGGCCCACCGCTCCGCAGTAGACCACATCGGTTCAGAGCCAACTGCTGGTCGACCAGGCAACGCGCCGTCACGTCACTCGAATGCCGCCCCCGCCGACTGCGGCTGCCGCATGTCAAGCGAACACCGCCAGCTCCGACGTCTCCTATGGAAGAGCTTCAACACCGATGCCGGACCGGCCCTGCGCACGTGCAGACGGAAGCCAGGAGGACTGAGGCACCATGCGGGACAACGCCAAGCCGTGCAGCGCGCCCTGGCCCCATACCCAGCAACTGGCTGAGCCGTGTGGCCGGAGTCATGGGGCCGTCAGCGACGAGGACACACGCTCCGCGTGTCTGTCTGGATTCCGCTCTACTGCCTTCTGTTCAACGCGGGTTGACTCAGACCTTCGCCCAAAGCTGGGCGATAGCGGCTGAGAGGAGAGCGTAAATGGCAGACAGGGCATCCACTCAGGTAGCGGGGACCAGCCCCGCGCTTCTGATCGCTGTGGAGGAGCTGGCGACCGCGCACGACCGCAGCGAGTCCGAGCGGTCCGACGTCACCAGCTCGCAGAACAGCGCGGGCGATGACGGTGACAACCGCGACCTGAATCTCCCGAAAGAGTAGGGAACCCATGGAGCACCGGCTCGTCACTCACATCGAGAAGGCTCTCGGCTGGGTCGGGCCGGGTTCCGTGGGGTCCGCGTTCGTACGCGGCACTCTCACGGACCCGGCACTGCCCGCACGCCTGTTGACCCCGTACAAACTGCTGGACCTGATCAAACGCCGCCACCTGGCCAATCCCCAGCTTCGCTGCTACGCCGCAGGCGACGAAGTTCACCCGGCCGCGTTTCTGTCCACGAGCGTCAACCGCCGCAGGCAGGCCGTGAGCCAGGCCGACATGGCGGCCCTCGGCCGGATCCTCAACGACGGTGGCACCGTCGTCCTGGACCACGCGGACTTCTTCGACCCGACGCTGGAGGTCGCGTGCCGGGCCCTGGGCTGGTGGTCCGGCGAACTGACCTCCGCCAACGCCTACCTCGCGGTCGGGGAGACCGACGGTTTCCACCTGCACTGGGACGACCACGAGGTCATCGCCGTGCAGCTGTCCGGCGAGAAGTCGTGGGAAGTACGGAGCCCCTCCCGGCCGGCGCCGATGTATCGCGATGCCGAACGAAACCGCACACCCTCCGAGGAAGTGCTGTGGAAAGGCACGATGCGGGCAGGGGACATCATGCATATCCCCCGTGGCTTCTGGCACACTGCCACCCGCCTCGGTTCCGGCAGCGGCGGCCATTCGTTGCACGTGACGTTCGGGTTCACCAAACGGACCGGTGTCACGTGGGCGAACTTCCTGTCCGACGCCGCCCGCGCTGATGAGGATTTCCGCCGCGACCTGGACAGTACCGAAGCAGTTGCGCACAGCGTGCTGGCGGACAAGCTCGGTGATCTCGCGACCTCTTACAGCCCCGAGCGGTACCTGGACGAGCTGCGGTCCAACACCCCGCCCGCGCGCCACATGCCTTTCGTGACCGCGTTCGGCAGACCTGAGGCGGTCGCGGCAGTCACCGAGTTCGCGCCCTCAATCGTCCGCTCCGGAGGCACGGTTGAGGTCCGCGGCGGCGGCAAACGTCTGACCTTCCACGAGCGCGCAGAACCGGGTCTGCGTACGCTCCTGTCAGGTCATCCGGTCTACCTGGACGGCGCCGACGCGGACACCACCGCCCTGGCCGACCTGCTCATCGCGGAGGGTCTGTGCGAACCACTGACGGAGATGTCGTCCTCGGCCTATACCGGTCTCGTCACCCCCGTGACGTACTCGAAGCAGCCGCCGGCCTCGGCGTAGTGCGCCTCGACACCGCCTCGAACTACCTCCACCACCGCTCACACGAGGTCTTGAAGACGGCTGCAGGCGATCTCCTGCCGAGGTTCTCGCTCTCCACCAAGGTCGGGTACTTTCCCGGGGAACACTCCCTCGGCCCGGCCCGGCTGCGCGCCGGAGTCGAGCAGGCGGCGAAGGACCTGGGACGGGAGCCGGACACGGTGCTCCTCCATAACCCCGAGCACGCCCGCCCCGGCACCGAGATGCTGGCGCAGGCGTGCGCGGTTCTGGCCGACGCGGCGCAGGCTGGGCTGTGCGGGAGTTGGGGTGTTTCGAGCTGGGATCCGCGTCCGCTCGTGGACCTGGAGGCGCCGAGCCCCGATGTCCTCATGGTCCGGGCAGGACTGCTGGTGGGTGTCGAAGTTCTTGAGGCGGCCGAGACCCTGGTGACCCGCTGGAAGCCGTCGCAGGTCTGGGGCATGAGCCCCTTCGGGGGCAGTACGACCGAGGCGTTGTGGGAGAGGTTCGACCCGCGGATCTTCCTGCGGCGTTCCGCGCCGGCCACGAAGGTCCAGGCGGCGTTCCGTTCCGCCTATGAGCTGCCCCGGGTCGGCGCGGTCGCGGTCGGTACGGACAGCATCGAACACCTGCGGGAGCTGGTCGGCGCCCTCGCTTACGAGGTCGACGACCAGGTGGTCCTGGAGTACCGGCAGCTTCTCCGGGCTCGCCATCAGCCCGTCTGAAGGGCCTGCACCACCCGCTCCGCCGTGTCCCGGGTGGCCTCCAGTCGAGGGTCGTCCGGGTCGGCGAAGGGGCCGAGGATCTTCGCGGCGACGAACAGCGTCATCAGTTTGCCGTCCCGGCTCTCCAAGTCCCCCCGCCGCTCACTGCGGACGCGATCGGCGAGATCCTGGGTGGCGAGGGATGCGCCCCACAGATTCGCCGCGTCCAGACCGCGCGGGGCCATGCCCCAGTCCTCCCAGTCGAACATGCAGAACTCGGGCGCCGTTACGTTCGCCCAGTTGAGATCCGCATGCGCCGAGCACCAATCGGTCACGGTCGGATCGACGTCGGGGAAGACGCTGTGGATCGTTCCCGCGACGAGGTCCTGCGTGAGGGTTTCGGTATCCGGCGTGGCGATCCGGTTGGTGTGCTGCGCGGCGAGGGCGTCCAGCGAGGCGTTCATCAAGGACCACCACTCCTCGGACAACTGCGGATCCTCGGCCAGCACAGCGTTGCCCACCGGCGCCCCCGGCAGCAGCTCCGTCTCGTCGGCCCGCCACATCACCGGGTCCGTCTCGTCCCGCCACGCGACGCCGGCGAGCCAGGCCGGCTTCGCGATCCCGCTCAGGGCCTCGGCGGAAGCGATGCCGTCCCCGCCCTGCACCCCGATCCGGTCGAGACCGCGCCGCTCGACGCGCACCCAGGTGCCGCGGTCCGTACGCGCCCCCACCGACCGACGCTTCCGCACCACGGTCTCGTACATTAGGCGCGCCCCCAGCGACCGCTCCACACGGTCCAGTACGGCTTCCACACTCTCTTTACGCAGATCCACCGAACGCAGCGTCATGCGCCTGAACGTACCAAGCCCCAGTCGGAGCGCACACCAAGCCCAACACGGTTCCGGCGGCACTACAAGCAGTCTGGCCTCGCTCGGGGGCCCGCCTGGTCGGTGTCGGTTTACGGGGAGGGGAAGGGTGCTCGTGAGCTATACGCGGTGCTGATCTCAGGCGGCCGGTACGTCATCCACCGGCATATCGAGACGGAGACGGGCCAGGCGGACACTGTGCCGCCAGACACCGCGATCCTGGGCCGTGTCGACGCTGACCTCCGCCACCCGATCCGGAGCGACCAGCGTCGTGTCGAGGACGTCGCGGTTGCCCCACGCGGTCGAGAACCGAGCATCTTTCCACGGGTGCGTTCCCATGCTGGCGGCAGAGAGCTGGCCCACGAGCTGCTGGGCAGCCGTAGCGGAGACCTGAGTGGTCTTCCCGACGTAGCGCAACCGGCCCTCACCGTCGAAGCGCCCCAAAATCAGCGTGCGGGGCCGGGACAGGGTGCCGGTAATCGCGCCGACCACGGCCTCGGTCGTCTGTCTCGCTCTCACCTTCAGCCACCCTCTGGCGCCGGGTCGGTACGGCTGTAGGAGGCCCTTGCAGACCACGCCCTCGACCCCGGGCGTCCGCGTCCACGTCTCCAGCCACTCCTGGGCCACCGCCGGGTCCCTCGTCGACGGGCACAAGGTCCACGGCGGGGACAGCGCATGGCCTGCGAACAGCGCCTCTAGCCGACTGCGACGCTGCTCGTAGGGCTCTGCGAGGATCGGCTGCCCACCGAGCTGGAGGATGTCGAACGCCACGAAGTAGGCGGGGTGCGCTTTGGCGAGTGTCTGCACCGTCCGCGGAGTGGTGGACACGGCCCGTTGCTGGAGAACCCCGAAATCCATGGTCCCCGCACTGTTCAGAACCAGAAGCTCACCATCCAGTACCAGGCCCGGTGGGAGCTGAACCGCAGCCGCAGCCAGGTCGGGAAACCGCTCCTGGATCAGCGAACCCCGCCGGGTCTGGAGCAGGAAGAGACCGCCCGATCGGGCGGAGCTGAAGGCAATCGCCCGGTACCCGTCCCACTTGAGGTCCATGACTAGCCCACCGCGCAGCGCCCCGAGGCTTGGGATGGTGTCGCGGGCCTGGGCAAGCATGGGCTCCACCGGCGGGCGGAGGCGATCCGGGCTCATCCTTCGGGTCTACCGCCCCACTCCAGCGCGCGCCATTCGGCGGGGTGCCCTTCCCGGCGGGCGGAACATAGCGCGGGATCGCCGGTTAGCGAAACCGGCGATCCTCAGCACCATTGGTAGTCCACCGCCACGTCCTGCCCGCACGTCGAAAGGCGCCACCCCACGACCACAGAGCAGCCACTAAGGCAAGCCCGGCAACGGAGCCAGCAGACGATCACGCCGCCGCGTAACTCGCCCGGAACAGCTCCTGCGCCCGCTCTATGTCTTTCGGCGTACGCAGCTGCACCTCCAGGTTGCCCGTCCCGTGGTGACCAAGACCGGCCACGTCCCTGGTGAAGCCCGGCACGAGGTCGACGTCCCTCGGATTTACCTTGAGGTAGACCAGAAGCTTCCGCCTCTGCGGCCGACAGACGCACGCGAAGTTCCGCAGCCGCTGATAGGCAAGGTACGTCTTGCGCTCCACACGGTTCACACCGTCCCCGAGCCCGAGCAGGGCCTCGTCGACCGCGGCCGTCAACTCCGACATCGCCGTGCCCCCGGCGTCGGCCTCTGCGTGTGCACCTGCCGGGGGCCGTACGCGGTGAACCAACTGCGTGCCGCTGCTGACGGAGGCGACGGTCTCTAGCGCGAGCAGGTCGCTGCCGAAGAGTCGGTAGCGGACCAAATCGATCGAACGCCGGTGCTCATGGACGGCATGCACGTCGTAGCGGGTGTAGTCGCCAGCAACGCAGATCAGACGCGGGACGCTCCACAGGACCTGCGACGCGGCCGTCCCCCCGAGCCGGTCGCGGACCAAGCGCTCGAACTCGGCACGGTGATCCAGAAGCCACGACAGGTAGAACAAGCCCTGATGTATCACGCCGGCATCAGTGCCTCGCTTGTACTCGACGATGACCGGCGAGCCGTTCTCGTCCAGCCCGAGCGAGTCGATCCGGCCCCCGTGCACCCGCCCAGTGCCGTACTCGCTCGCCAGGAACGTGACACCCAGCAGCGTCTCCATATGCGCCTCGACAAGGCCCTGCACATCGGCCTCGACCTCAGCGAGTCGCGGCATGACCTCAGTCATGCCGCCATCCGTCGAATCTGTGCGGAACAGCTTCAGGCCCGACACCTTCCCCTCCTCGGTTCAGAGGGCATCAACACCGAAGCGCGCGGGATTGTTTCCGCGAGAGGCTTCGCGGGCGTGAGGAGAGTATGGGAGCCTTCAAAGAGTCCGATCCTGGAGCGCTCACTCCCCCGGTCGCCGAGTCTCCGTGCTTCCCCCATGTGTCCCCCGAATCGCCTGACGCGGCGTCATGGGTATGCAAAAGTGCAGGTCAGAAGCATAGGAGAATGTTTAGAACCGGTGTCTTCTAAGCGCTTGGCCGCAGGTTCGAGTCCTGCCGGGGGCGCACCACGTGCACCACAGAGAGGCCCTCCGACCCGGAGGGCCTTTTCGCTGGTCAGAGGCACATTATCGAGCACTGCGTAGCGGGAAGGTAAGCGCCGGACCGGCCCCGCGACCACCGAGGACGATGCTCCGCGCTCCCCCGTCGGGTTGACTGGCACTTCACCACACGGGTCCCCGACAGAGCCCCCGCGCGATTCGGAGGAAGCTCGACGCGCTCGCGCAGATGCTGGACGAGCACCTGGCGACCCACCCGAATCACACTGCCCAGACCCGGGCCCTGCACGCCTGCCTGCGGTGGCGCCACACCAACGCCCGCCACCGCGAACTCCTGGCCGCCGAACGCAAGGAACGCGCTCGCATGCGCGGCAGAAAAGCATCCGCCGGGGCGGACACCCTCTCGCGGCTACGGACTGAGCAACCCGGCGAACCTGCGTGGCCAGAGCAACGCGGGCCCACCCCCGCCATCCGCTTGACCTTGTGACACAATCATTGTGTCATCGACTCATGTTGTACGCCACTCCCTCCCTGAGCACAGACGACCTGCGCACCCTCGATGAGATTGAAGCTATGCGTCGTGCCCTGCGCCACATGCTCCGGGCCACGCCGCGCTGGACCCAGCAACTGCGCCGCAATCTCACCGCCCGCGCGATCGCCGGATCGAACACCATCGAGGGGTACGCGGCGACAGTCGACGACGTGGAAGCCCTCATGTCCGGTGAGGAACCGCTGGAGACCGGGGAGAAGACACGTGCCGAGCTGGAGGGCTACCAGCGCGGCATGACCTACATCCAGGCCCTCGCCGACGCCGGGGACGCCTTCCGGTACGACGCCGGCCTGCTCAACGGCCTGCACTTCATGCTCCAGGGCCACCACCTCGACAAGCGCCCCGGCCGCTGGCGCGACGGACCTGTCTACGTCACCAGCCCCGACGACCCCCTCGTCCCCGCCTACACCGCACCGGACCAGGCGGACGTTCCCCCTCTGATGACGGAGTTCATCGACTGGCTCAACGAGGGCGATCTCGACATCCCCGTCCACGTCCGTGCTTCCATGGCCCACCTCAACCTCGTGAAGATCCACCCGTGGAAAGACGGCAACGGACGCATGTCCCGCACCCTGTCCACTCTGGTGTTCTCCCGCGAGGCCCTTATGCCGCCCGAATTCTCCTCCATCGAGGAATGGCTCGGCCGGGGACAGAACACGTACGCCTACTACCAGATCCTGGAGGAGGTGGGCGGCCCGCGCTGGAGCCCTGAGCGGGACACCCGGCCCTGGATCCGTTTCTGCCTGACCGCCCACCACCGGCAGGCCCAGCAGGCCCAGCGTCGCTTCGACGTCATGTCGCGGGCCTGGACCCGTCTGGTCGAAGGCGTCGAGACCGCCGGTTTGGACGAGCGGGTGGTCTATGCGCTGCTGCCCGCCTTCTCGGACGCGAAGGTGCGCCGCACCGTCTACCAGCAGGACGCCGACCTCAGCGACCAGCAGGCCATCCGCGACATCCGGGAGCTCGTGGCCCGCGGCTGGCTCGTCCCCCACGGCAAGGCCCGCGCGCGCTACTACGCCCCAGGCCCTCTCATGGACCCGGTACGGGACGAGGTCCGCCAGTCCGTGGAGCCGTACACGGATCCGTACCGGCGGGAACGGTGACCGCGCGCACTCCTGGGGCGACCGAGTCGTACTACGCCGCCGCGTTTGTCCAGCGTCGGAGGCTTGCGCCGGCTCGATGCGAGCCTCCAGCGCCATGGTCCGGCCGACGATGCAGCGGGCGTAAGTGGCGCACAGCATGGCCACGCTGGTACCGGTCCACTCTGCTACCTGCGCTGGAGGGACGCCACTGTTCAACCAGCCGGTCAGGCAGGTGTGCCGCAGGTCGTAGACGAAAGGCCTCCGGTCATACCGGGCCGGCGGCGCCCCCGCCGCCGGGGCTGCGGGGCTTGACGAACAGCGTGGCCGCGAGCGCCAGGAGCAGCAGCCCGGCACACACGTAGCTGGACACCTCGATCGCGTCGGCCATCGCCTGGCGTGCGGCATCGGCGGCGGACGAGGTCCGCGGGTCCGCCGCGAGGCCCGGGATGGCCGAGCCGGCGCTGTCGGTCACGGCATCGCTCAGCTCCCGGGCCTGTTCGTCGGGAACGCCGGAGCCGGTCAGGCTGTCGCGCAGATTCGAGGTGATGGTGGTGAAGAACAAGGTCGTCAGCACGGCGATGCCGAGGGCAGCGCCGAGTTCGCGGGACGCGCTCTGGATGCCCGACCCCTGTCCGGCACTCTCGGCGGGCACGTCCACGAGCACGATGTTGGTGACCTGCGCGGTGGCGAAGCCGACCCCGATGCCGTAGACGAAGAGGGCGATCGCGATCAGCCACCACGCGCTGTCGGTGGCCGCGATCAGGCCCAGCACGGCCAGGCCCGCCGCTTCGAGGATCAGGCCGAGGCGCACCAGGGTGAGCGGTGTGCTGGACATCGAGAAGCTCGCGCCGCTGGCGCAGAAGCTGCCCGCCGCGAGGGCGACGAGGGCCAGGCCTGCCTGGAACGCGCCGTAGTCGAGGGCGAACTGCAGCCAGAGCGGCAGCACCGCGATGATGCCGAACTCACCGAGTCCGACGACCAGCGTGACGACGTTGCCGTTGCGGAAGGAGGCGATGGAGAACAGCCGCACGTCCATCAGCGGCTCCTCGTCGCGCCGGCTGAGGGCCGCCTGACGCCGCCAGAAGACCACCATGACGAGGGCGGAGACGACGAACGCGACGAACACCGGGGAAGGGCCACCGCTCCAGGAGATGCCGCCGACGTCCAGCGGTTCGACGGTCGTGAGCCAGCCGTACGTACGGCCCTCGATCAGCCCGAACGCGAGGAAGCCGAGCCCGATCGCCGACAGGACGCCGCCGAGGACGTCGATGCTGCCGCGCGTACGGGGGGAGGCGGGCAGGTAGTAGAGGGCGCCGGCGATGATCACCGCCACGAGCGGGATGTTGATGCCGAAGGCCCAGCGCCAGGAGAAGTCCGCGAGCCAGCCTCCCAGCAGCGGACCGACGGCCGCCGCGGCGCCGATGGTCGAGCCCCAGACGGCGAACGCCTGCCCTCGGGCCTTGCCGGTGAATGTGGCGTTCACCAGGGCCAGCGAGGTCGGCAGGATCATGGCCCCGCCGATGCCTTGCAGGAAGCGGGCGAGGATCAACAGGCCGCCGTTGGGAGCGACCGCCGCCACCAGGCTGGTGAGCCCGAAGACGACGAGGCCGACGAGGAAGATCTTGCGGGCTCCGTGCAGGTCGGACAGGCGCCCGGAGATCAGGAGCAGGGCCGCGAAGATGATCGCGTAGGACTCCTGGACCCACTGGGCCTCGACCGAGGTGACCTCCAGGTCCTCGATGATCGGGGCGAGGATCACATTGACGATGGTGATGTCGACAACGATCAGAGCCACGCCCAAGGACACGGCGACGAGGCCGAGCCATTGACGCATGGACGGGGTTTGTTCTGCGGCGCTCAAAATTCCTCCACCCTGGTGTATCTTTACGGTGAAGGCAATTCTCGGCGCTGCGACTGTCAACCTCGAGTAGCGGAGTGGTGGGGTGGGGGGTGGGTGGGGCGGGGGTGACCGGCGGCGGTCCGGGCCTGGTCCCGCACCACGAGGGCGGCTCCCCGGGGCGGGGCAGGGCACGTTCGAGGCGTGCGACTCCCTCCTGCCCGACGAGCGTTACGCCCGGCAGGCGCGGGAACGCGCCGCCGCGCTCAGCTCGTCGGCGAGCTCAACGCGCCGCCGAGCTCAACTCGTCGCCGACGCCCAACGACGTGGTCGCCGGCCTGGAGGGGCTGGTGCGGTCATGAGCCCGGACCGCCCGGTCGAAGTCCCCCGGGGAACCGCCCGCGTGTGCTGACGTTTTCGATGCGCTCACTCCGTAGTCCCGTTCCCTGTGTGGGAACCCTTCGGGCGGCGTTCGTCGTACTCGTCGGCGAGCAGGGAGTCCATGGTGGCGCGGAGCCGGGCGATGAAGTCCTCGAACTGCTGGAGCTGTGCGGGGCTGTACTGGGCCATGGTCATGGCCATGCGCTGAGCGTAAGGGCCGAAGAACTCCTCGGCCCGCGGCCTGACGTCGGGGCTGCTGCGCAGCGTCACGATGCGGCGGTCGGTGTGCTCGCGGGTCCGCACGATGTGCCCGGCTGTCTCCAGGCGGTTCAGCAGGGTCGCGGTGGCACCGGACGAGAGGGAGATCCGCTCGCTCAGCCGGGCCGGCGACAACGGTGCGCCCTGGTCCTCCGCATAGAGGATCTCGGTCAGGGCCGCGGCGTCCGTGGAGTGCAACCCGAGCCAGGTCGCGAAACGCTGCGTGAACTCGGTGTAGTTCGCGCCGAACGCCCGGAGTCCGTCCATGAGGCGATCGCGCTGGGCCTCAAGTGCACCGGAGTCCGCTTCCTCCATCGACATGCTCCAACTTCCCGATCTTCCTGGGTGACACGCTCCGTCACCGGTTGGACGACGTACAACTACCCAAAGGGAAAATACCTTCATGCTGAAGGTACGCCAGGGGGGACAGCGGTCCGATCTCCAGGTACCGGACGCGCTTCCCGAGGATGGGAAAGATGCCCGAGGATGGAAAAGAGGCGAAGGCGCTCCCCCTCACACGTCCCGGCGCCGGAGCAGCACCAGCGCCCCGAGAGTGAGCGCCGCCGTGCAGGCGGCGACCAGGAGCAGGGAGGGCCAGGGGCCCAGGCTGCCCACCGTGTCGGCGGCGGCGTCCGAGGTCTGGGTGAGCTTCTCCAGGGCGGCCGTCGGGGAGAGTCCGGCGACCCAGCGTTCGGCGTCGCCGAAGAGGGGGCCGAACAGGGACGGCAGGAGCAGCAGGCCGATCACCGTGGTGACCGCACCGGCGGAGTGGCGTACGAGGGTGCCGACGGCGAGGCCGAGGACGGCGGCCACCGCGAAGGACGCGGCGATGCCGAACAGGGCGGGCAACGGCTCGCCCTGGGCGTACCGGCCCTCCGGCAGCATGGCGTCCCCGACGAGGTAGGCGGCCGTGCAGGAGGCCAGGGCGAGGAGGTACATCACGCCCGCCACCAGCGTCGCCTTGGCGGCGAGGACCGTGCCCCGGCGGGGGCAGGCGGCGAACGTCGTGCGGATGGTGCCGCTGCTGTACTCCCCCGAGGCTACGAGCGCCCCGACGACCGCGGCCAGCATCTGGGCGACGACGGTGAGCGTGAGGCTGCCGCCGAGGACGGTGTCGTCGGATTGCAGGCTGCCGGTGGCGGCGATGAACACCGCACCGATGACGGGCAGTACGGCGGTGGCCGCGGTCGTCCACACCGTGGAGCGCACGCTGCGGAACTTGATCCATTCGTAGGCGAGGGCTTCCCGGAAGCCGGTACGGCTCCGGTCCCGGTCCCGGCTCCGGCGGGTGCCGGACAGCGCGGGCGCGGGCGCGGTCGTGGTCGTGGTCGTGGTCGTGGTCATCGGGCTGTCTCCTTCCGGGGTGTCGACGAGCGCCTGTCCTCGGCCCGGTATTCCACCGAGGACCGCGAGAGCGTCGTGTAGGCCTCCTCCAAGGAGGAGGTGGCGGGGGTGAGTTCGTGGACGGCGACCCCGTGGTCCCGGGCCAGGTCGCCGATGGCCGGGGCGTCGGGGCCGTCGACCCGCCAGCCGCCCCGGGCGTCCAGCCGCACGCGCGCCCCGGCCGCTTCCAGCACAGTGCGCAGCCGTTCCGGTTCCGGGGACCTGACGAGGGTGTGCGCGCGGGAGTTGGTCCCGATGAAGTCGCGCATGGTCGTGTCCGCGATGAGCCGGCCCTGTCCGATCACGATGAGGTGGTCGGCCGTCAGTTCCATCTCGCTCATGAGGTGGCTGGAGAGGAAGACCGTGCGGCCCTCCGCCGCCAGGGACTTCATGAGTTCGCGGATCCAGCGGATGCCCTCGGTGTCCAGGCCGTTGACCGGCTCGTCGAGGATCAGGACCTCCGGGTCTCCGATCAGTGCCGCAGCGATGCCCAGCCGCTGGCCCATGCCGAGCGAGAAGCCCTTGGTGCGCCTGCGGGCCGTCTCCGCGGGGAGGCCGACCAGGTCGAGCACCTCCTCCACGCGGCGGCGCGGGATGCCGTTGCTCGCGGCGAGTCCGGCCAGATGGTGATAGGCGGACCGGCCGCCGTGGACGCCCTTGGCGTCGAGCAGGGAGCCGACCGCCCGTAGCGGTACGGGCAGGTCCGCGTAGGCCTTGCCGCCCACGGTGACGCGCCCCGCGCTCGCGGAGTCGAGGCCCAGGATCAGGCGCATGGTGGTCGATTTGCCGGCGCCGTTCGGGCCGAGGAAGCCGGTCACCCGGCCCGGCCGGACCGTGAACGACAGCCGGTCGACGGCGGTTCGCCCGCCGTAGCGTTTGGTGAGTTCCGTTGCCTGGATCATGCGGCCGACGCTACGAGCGGGGGGCCGATGCCGAATCCTCCGCAGGAAGTCGCTGCCTGCTCCCGTCGGAGTAGGGCACCTCCGGTGCCGCCCCGCGCGTTCGCGGAGGGGGTCAGCCGGCGCCCGGGCAGGCCGACGGGGAGGCCGGGCCGACGGGAGGGCCGAGGAGTGCGGCGGTGCACTCCTCCGCGAGGCCCTCGGCATGGGCGGGAAGGGGCAGGCCGGCCCTGAGGTGGCGGCGGACCACCGAGAGCGGCAGGTCGACCACGGCGAGGGTGACACGTTCCCGGGCCCGGGCCCCTTCCGCGCCAAGGCCCCTGGCGAGGGAGTCGAGGGTCGCGCGTACCCGTCGGTTGCCGCGGTCCGCGCGGTGGACGTGCTCCTCGGACCAGTCGGCGCGCCCGAAATCCTCGGCGCCGTAGAGGAGGAGGGCGGCTTCCTCCGGGTGGGCGCGGCTCCAGGCGATGACGTGGCGTGCCGCCGCGCGTCCGGCGCTCCACGCGTCGCCCTCGGCGCCGATCGCCGTGAAGTAGCCCTCCTGGAAGCGCTCGACCGTGCGCAGCCACACCTGGGCGAGCAGGGCGGTCCGTCCCGGGAAGCGGTGGTACACGGAACCGCTCGGGGCTCCGACCCCTTGGGCTACGGCGGACATGGTCACCCCGGCCGGGCCCGAGGCGGCGGCCAGTCGCACGGCGGCGTCGAGAAACTGGTCGGTGTCGAACCGGGGTGGTCTGGCCATGAATCAGAGAGTACTCTCCACAATATTAGAGAGGCTTCTCTACTAGGGCTTCGGGGAGGGACGTATGGGCGTCTACAACGTGCACGAGCGCCTGCTGGTCGCGAGGAGCGGCGAGGTGGGGGCCCTGCTGGACACTCTGTCGAGCGGCGGGGACGGGGACGCTCTGTGGCCCCACCGGAGCTGGCCGCCGATGAGGCTCGACCGCCCGCTGGCGCCCGGCGCGGCGGGCGGCCACGGGCCCGTCCGGTACACCGTCACCACGTACGTCCCCTCCGCCTGGGTGCGCTTCGCCTTCAGCGGGCCGCGCGGATTCCACGGGTTCCACGAGTACGTCGTCCTGCCCGTCGACGAGGAGCGCACGGTCCTGCGTCACACCCTCGCCATGAACACCGGTGGCCCGGCCCGGCTCACCTGGCCACTCGTCTGGCGCCCGCTCCACGACGCCTTGCTGGAGGACAGCCTGGACCGCGCCGAACGGGCGTGCACGGGCGCGGTGGCGCACCCGGCGCGCCGAGGAGCGTACACACGCCTTCTGCGCCGACTTCTGCGCCGGCCGCCGGGCGTGACCGGCAAACCCTAGGGGATCGTCTGGTCGGACACCCCTAGAGTTCTCCCGCCCTGACCAGGCCCGTCTCGTAGGCGAGGACCACCAGCTGGGCCCGGTCGCGGGCGCCGAGCTTCGTCATGGTCCGGCTGACGTGGGTCTTCGCGGTCAGCGGGCTCATGATCAGCGCCCTGCCGATCTCCTCGTTGGACAGCCCGGCGGCGACGAGCGCCATCACCTCACGCTCCCGGCCGGTGAGCACGGCGAGCCGTTCGGCGCCCACGGCCTCGGGGGCCTTCAGCCGGGCGAACTCCTCGATCACCTGACGGGTCACGGCGGGGGCGAGCAGACTGCGGCCCGCCGCGACCGTGCGGATCGCGGCGCGCAGGTCGTCCGGCTCGATGTCCTTCAGCAGAAAGCCCGCCGCGCCGTGCCGGAGGGCTTCAAAGACGTACGCGTCGACCTGGTACGTGGTGAGCATGACGACACGGACCCGGTCGAGGGAGCGGTCCTGGGCGATCCGGCGGGTGGCCTCCAGGCCGTCGACGCCGGGCATCCGGATGTCCATCAGCACGACGTCCGGGCGGGTCGTCCGGACCGCCTCGACGGCCCGGGCCCCGTCGGCGGCCTCCGCGACCACGACCAGGTCGTCGGTGAGGTCGAGCAGGGCGCGGAACCCGGCCCGTACGACGGTCTGGTCGTCGGCGAGGACCACGCGGACGATCCCCGGCGGCCCCGCCGCGCTCTCCACCCGTTCGCTCACGCGGCCGCTCCCCGGGTTCCGTACGGCGCCACGTTCATGAGGCCGTTCCCTCCGTCGGCAGTTCGGCGCGGACGCGGAATCCGCCGCCCGGCACCGGACCGTACGCGACGTCGCCGCCCACCGCGACCGCTCGCTCCCGCATGCCGATCAGGCCGAAGCCCCGGTCGGCGGGCGGGCCGGCGGGCGGCGGCTTCGGGGGGCCGTCGTCCACGACCTCGACGGTCAGCCGGGTGGCGTCGCGGGTCACCGACACCGCGGCGTGGAGCGCCGCGGAGTGCTTCACCACGTTGGTCAGCGCCTCCTGCACGATCCGGTACGCCGTGGCCTCGACGACCGCGGGCAGGGCGGCGCCCCCCGTCTCCCGCCGCAGGCTGACCCGCACGCCGCCCGCCTCGACCCCCGCGACCAGTTCGTCCAGCTGGTCGAGGCGGGGCGCCGGCGCCGTGGACTCCGTCGCGCGCAGGACGGACAGCGTGGCGCGCAGTTCCCGGACGGCTTCCTTGCCGGAGGCGCGCACCTGGGTCATCGCCTGCCGCGACACCTCCGGCGCGGCGTCCAGCGCGTCGAGGGCGACCCCGGCCTGCACGGTCATCGCGCTCACCGTGTGCGCGAGGATGTCGTGGATCTCCCGGGCGACCCGTGCCCGCTCCTGGCGGACCCGGCGGCCGGCCTCCCGCTCGCGGTCCTCCTCGGCCCTCGCGGCGCGCGCCGCGTACTCCGCCAGCAGTTCCCGCCGGGTGCGCACCACCTCGCCCAGGAGGAGCGGGACGAGCGGCCAGACCATCTCCAGGACGGGCAGCCCCTGCGGGTTGACCACGTCCCGGCCGACCTTCAGCGCCACCGCGCCCGAGACCGTCGCGGCGATCACCCCGGTCCACAGGGTGCGCCGCCGGTCGCCCAGCACCGCCACCGTGTAGAGCGCCACGATCACCGGGAGGTTCAGCAGTTCGCCGATGTGCCCGTGCAGCGCCCACCCGGCACAGGCCGCCCCGGTCACACAGACCACCGGAACGGGCCAACGGCGGCGGCAGGCGAGCGCCGCCAGCGAGACCACGAGGAGGACCCAGGTCAGCGCGTCGGCCTGCCGGTAGCCGGGCTCGTTGACGGCCGCGTCGGCGGTGGTCAGCGCTCCCACCACCGCCACCACCAGCAGATCCGCGACGATCGGCGGCAGAGCCCGCGCACGGGCGGCCAGGCGGTCGAAGGTCATCACCCCCTCACGGTAGGAGGCGGGAGGCCGGGCCGCATACGACAGCGGGAGTACAGCGGGGCGGGGCCGGTGGCGAGCGGCTCGGCACCGGTGCGGGCACCGGTGCGGGCGTCTCGACGCTGTGCGCATCGTGCAGGAGTTCGGACATACCCGGGCGGGAGTTCGGGCACGGCGCAACCTTCCGTCCGGCGGGACGTTCGGCGGGGCGTGGAAGCGGGCAAATCGATCAGGTGGGCCCGAAGGCGGAATCCCCGCCGCAGGGCGCTCCCGACCGTCCCGTCACCCGGCGAGCGTGCGCGGCTCCGCGCCGCCGCCCGCCCGCCGGTCCCGCCGACCCCACACCGAAGAACCCGCGTGAACTACGCACCATCAGGGAAAGGAGCGCCGCGATGGCGACGCCGCTGTCTGCATCCAGGCTGCTCAAAGCTCTCCGCGACGAAGGTCTCCACGTCGTCGAACACCGGAGCTGGCGTACCAACAACCGGAACCACAAGGGGCCCTGGGGCCCGACGCACGGCGTGATGATCCATCACACCGTCACCTCAGGCACCGCCTCCTCGGTCGAACTCTGCTACAACGGCCACTCCGCCCTGCCCGGCCCGCTCTGCCACGGGGTCATCGCCAAGGACGGGTCCGTCCACCTCGTGGGGAACGGCCGGGCCAACCACGCCGGGCTCGGCGACGACGACGTCCTGCGCGCCGTCGTCGCGGAGAAGGCACTGCCCCCGGACAACGAGGCCAACACCGACGGCAACCGGCATTTCTACGGCTTCGAATGCGTCAACCTCGGTGACGGCAAGGATCCTTGGCCGGCGGCCCAGCTGCTGGCCATCGAGCGGGCAGCCGCCGCCGTCTGCCGGGCGCACGGCTGGTCGCAGCGGTCGGTGATCGGGCACCTGGAGTGGCAGCCGGGCAAGGTCGATCCGCGCGGGTTCACCATGAACTCGATGCGCTCGCGGATCGCCAAGCGGCTGGGCGGTTCCCCGGACGGGCCCTCCGATCCGCCGCCGAAGCCGACGTACGAACCGTTTCCCGGGGCCGCGTTCTTCAAGGTCGGCCGCAACAGCGCGGTCGTCACGGCGATGGGCAAGCGTCTGGTGTCCGAGGGCTGCGGCCGGTACACGGTGGGTCCCGGCCCGGCCTGGTCCGAGGCCGACCGGAAGTCGTACGCCGCCTGGCAGCGCAAGCTGGGCTACACGGGCGGCGACGCGGACGGCATTCCCGGCAAGAGCAGTTGGGACCGGCTCAAGGTGCCCAACGTGTGACCGCCGCGCGTCCGGCTCCTCCCCCTCGCCGCCTGAGGCGAAGGAGCCGGACGATGCGGATGAGGGGGTGAGGGGAATGAGAGCGAGGAAGGGGATGATCAGGGCAGGTGGTCAGGGTTTCCTCGCTGCGCCGATGGGGCCCTGGTGATCCGCCGATGGATGGCCGACGAGATCCGAGGGACGGTGCGATGACGGCCGAGGTGCGAACGGTGGCGGCCGAGGAGCTGAACCGGTACGCCGACGGGATCCGCGACGTGTACGCGCGGGCGTTCGCGGCCCCGCCCTGGAACGAGGATCCGGCGCAGGCCGACAGCTATACGGCGCGGCTCGCACGGGATGCGCTCCGGCCCGGTTTCACGGCGGCGGTGGCGACGGCCGGGGGGACGGTAGCGGGTTTCGCCACGGCCTGGATCACCCCGGAGGTCTTTCCGGCCGACCGCAGCTACGGACAGGTCGCCGAGGCGCTCGGGCCCGGGCGGACGCGAGCGTGGCTCTGCGGTGCGCTGGAGGTGAACGAGCTGGCGGTGGCGCCGGAGGCGCACGGTGCGGGGCTCGGCGCGGCGCTGCTGCACGCGGTGACCGGCCCCGCCCCGGACGGCCGTTGCTGGCTGCTGACCTCCGTGCGGGCCGAGGCGGCGCTGCGCCTGTACGAGCGGGCCGGCTGGCAGCGGGCCGACGCGCCCGTGCCCGGCGCGGCCGCTCTCGTGGTGCTGCTCGGCCCCCGCCACCCGCAGCGGGCGGCGGCGGAGGCGGGAGACGGGTAACCCCCCAAGTACGAGAGGCCCTGGCCCTACAGCGCGACGGCCAGCAGGACGCACGCCACCAGCGCGAACGCGGTGCGCACCTGGTGGAGCGTGTTCCAGCGGGATTCGAAGGCCGCGCGGGCCGCACGGTCGTCGCCGCCCTCGGAGGCGGCGAGGGCGTTGTTGAGCGGGATGTTCCCGACCACGGTCACCAGGTGACCGGCGACCACCCAGATCAGCGCCCCCAGGATGGCGGGCCCCGCCGCCTCGCCGTGCTCACCCAGGCCGGTGAAGAACGCGGCGGCGGGCAGCGCGACGACGCCGAGGAACAGGACCAGGAAGACCGGGCCCGGGACCTTCTCGTTGAAGCGGCGCATGGCCGCCGTGAACTGCTCGTCCGTCAGGTCGGCGAGGCCGGGCATGATCGCGATCAGGAAGGTCAGCATGAAGCCCGCGTAGAGGCCGTTGACGATCGTGGCGAGCACGAGGAAGAGGGAGGTCATGGCGGACATCATGACCCGGAACGGCGTTTCATCGAACCCACTTTCGCATGAGCGTGCGACGAGCTTCGGCCCTGGTGGCCCCGCGGCCCCGGGCCGGGCTGACCGAGCAGGCCGCCCAGGCCGAGCTAGCCGAGCTAGCCGAGCAGGCCGAGCAGGCCGCCCAGCACACACGTCCCGCTCGGCCCTGCCGCCCTCCTCCTCCGCCCCTCCCGTCCCCCTCCCGTCCCCCTCCCGTCCCCCTCCCCCCGCTCGGCCCCTCGGGCCTCCGGCCGCTTCGCCTCAGCCGATCTCGCCCTCGCCCGGTTCCGGCTCGTCGTCCGTTCCGGATCCCCGCTCGATCCGGTCCGCCTGCCCGATGGCCTTGGCCAGCTTCGTGACGGAGCTGTCCTCGGTCGTCTCCGCCAACCCGTCTGCCCGTGACGCGAGTTCGTCGAGACCGGGTGCGCCGGGCAGGTCGCCACCCCGCAGGTGATCGGCGAAGTAGACGGCCACCGCCGCTACTTGGAGCCGTTCACCCGCACCGCCCCACAGTGATCCGTCGATCGCCCCGGTCGTCGCGGTCCCGGTCTCCTCCTGGGCCTCGCGGGTCTTGGGGTCGAGCCAGCGCACGGTGGCCTTGGCCACGGTGCCGGACGCGCCCTCGCGCAGCCGTACGGCGTACAGAGCGGTCACCGTGTGGCCGGGGCCCACCTCGCCGCCGTCGACACTGTCGTCGCGGAAGTCCTCGTCGGCGACCTTGCGGTTCTCGTAGCCGATCAGCCGGAAACTCTTCACGGCCTTCCGGTCGAACGCCACCTGGGCCTTGGCGTCGCGGGCCCGGATCTCCAGGTGGGCGGGCAGCTGGTCGACGAAGACCTTGCGGGCCTGCGCCTCGTCACCGACGTACGTGGTGTTCCCGTCGCCCTTGTTGGTGAGCTGCTCCATGAACGCGTCGCCGTAGTCGCTGCCGACGCCGACGCCGAAGAGGGTGATGCCGTACTCCCGGCGGGTGGAGTCGATCTTCTCCAGGATCCCGTCGGCCTCCGTGTCGCCGGTGTTGGCCAGTGCGTCGGAGAGGAGCACGACCCGGTTGGTGGCGCCCTTGCGGTGGCCCTCGACCGACTCCTCGTAGCCGCGGGTGATACCCGCCTCGACGTTGGTGGACTGGTCCGGCCGCATCTCCCCCACCACGTCCTTGATCCGGTTCCGGTTGCCCTTGATCCGGGTCATCGGCAGCCGGGTCTCGGCCTCGTCGCTGAAGGTGACCAGGGAGATGGAGTCGTCGTCGCGCAGTTCGTCGGCGAGGATGGTCAGCGACTTCCTGACCAGGTCCAGGCGGCCGGTCTCGGCCATGGACCCCGAGATGTCGACGACGAACGTGAGGGCCGCGGGCGGCCGTTCGGCGGTCGACGGGGCGGCCTCGGTGGCCAGGCCGACGCGGAGCAGCGACCAGTCGGAGGCTCCGGTTCCACCGCCCCCGCCCTTCCCGGAACCGATGCGCGCCCCGTCGACGTTCACCGAGAAGCCGGGGCCCTTCGGCCGTTCGTAACCCTGGCGGAAGCTGTTGACGAACTCCTCGGGGCGTACCTCCTCGGGAGAAGGCAGCCTGCCGTCGCCGAGGGTGCGGCGCGCGTAGCCGTAGCTGGCGGTGTCCACGTCCAGGGCGAAGGTGGAGAGGTAGTCGGGCGCCGGGACGTCCAGCCTGGCCACGTCCCCGGACTCGCCCGTCGGTGCGGCCGACCGCCCCTTCTCGGGCGCCGCCCCGTCAGGCGCCGCCCCGTCGGGCGCGGGCTGCCCGCCGCCGGTCGATCCCTGACCCTTGCGGGTATCCGAACTCACGGCGCGCCTGTCGCCCGAGGAGTTGTCGCCGCTGCCGCACGCGGTGAGGACCATGGCGCCCGCCAGAAGGAGCGCCATGGCTCCCGCCCGGCCCCCCGCCCGGACACCTGCCCAGCCTTCCGTCCTGCCTTCCGTCCCGCCGCCTTCCGCCCGCTTCTCGTGTCGCCGGCCTGCCTGCTGCATGTGTAACCCCCCACGTCGTCACGATGTCCTCGACATCTGTGAATGTGACGTACGGGGTCGCCGACCGGAGTCGACGAAAGCGTTGCGGAACCATCTCGATGCGGCAACAGCGGACAGGAAGCGGCCGGAAACCGGCGGAACATCAGGTTCAGGACACGATGTCCTTACGACTGAACCCGCGGAAGGCCAGCGCGAACAGGATCAGGGCATAGGTCACCGATACGGCTGTGCCCTTGATCATGCCGCCCCACTCCAACTGCGGCTGGAGGGCATCGGCCCAGGCGAACTGCCAGTGCGCGGGCAGGAAGTCGCGCCAGGAGCCGAGCGCGGTGACCGCGTCGAGCACATTGCCGACGATGGTGAGGCCCACCGCGCCGCCGACCGCGCCGAGCGGGGCGTCCGTCTTCGTGGACAGCCAGAACGCCAGGCCTGCGGTGACCAGTTGGGAGACGAAGATGAACGCCACGACGATCGCGAGGCGGGGCACCGTGTCCCCGGCGGACAGCGCTCCCCCGGTGGGCAGTTTCAGCGGCCCCCATCCGTAGGCCGCCGTCCCCGCCGCCAGGGCGACGACCGGCAGCAGCACCATCGCGGCCAGGCTGAAGCCGAGGGCGACGACGAGCTTGGACCAGAGCAGCCGGACGCGCGGCACGGGCGCGGCGAGCAGATAGCGCAGCGAGGACCAGCTCGCCTCGGAGGCGACGGTGTCCCCACAGAACAGGGCCACCGGCACCACCAGCAGGAATCCGGCCGAGACGAACAGCGAGGTGGCGGCGAAGTTCGCGGCGGACTCGGTCGCCACGTCCATCAGGTTGATCCGGCCGCCGCCCCGGCCGCCCCCGCCTCCTCCGCCGTCCTCGCCGTCCGGCGTGCCGCCGATCGCGAAGGCGATGATCAGGATGAAGGGGAGGGCGGCGAGGATTCCGCCCATCAGCAGGGTGCGCCGTCTGCGCAGCTGCCGCATGGCCTCGACGCGGAGGGGAAGGGTGCGCCCGGCGCGGTAGCCGGGGGCCTCCGGGTGTTCGGTCTCCACCCGGGCCTCGGGGGGCTGGACGGGGGCGCTCATGCTGCTCCTCCGGAGATGAGGGTGAGGAAGGCGTCCTCCAGGCGGCGGTGCGGTCCGACGCCGGTGACCGGGACGTCGAGCCGGACGAGATCGGATACCAGCCGGGAGGTGGTGGCCCCGTCGAGGCGGACGAGGAGGCCGCGCCCGTCGTCGGTGCGGACGGCGGAGCCGATGCCGGGCAGGGCGGCCACCTTCTCCGCCAGCGGCTCGGACACCTCGTCCGCCGTGGTCACCAGGATCATGTCGCCGGATCCGGTGATCTCGGCGACGGGTCCGGCCTGGACGAGCCGGCCCCGGTCCATGACGACCAAGTGCGTGCAGGACTGTTCGACCTCGGAGAGGAGGTGGCTGGAGACGATCACGGTCCGGCCGCCGGCCGCGTACCGGATCATCACGTCCCGCATCTCGCGGATCTGCGGCGGGTCGAGCCCGTTGGTCGGCTCGTCGAGGATGAGGAGGTCCGGCATGCCGAGCATGGCCTGGGCGATGGCGAGCCGCTGCCGCATGCCCTGGGAGTACGTCCGTACGGCACGGGCGAGCGCGTCGCCGAGGCCCGCGATCTCCAGGGCCTCCTCGATGTGCGCGTCCTCGGCGGGCCGGCCGGTGGCCTGCCAGTACAGATCGAGGTTGGCGCGCCCGGAGAGGTGGGGCAGGAATCCGGCCCCCTCCACGAACGCCCCGACCCGGGACAGCACCGGCGCGCCGGGCCGGATCGCCTGCCCGAAGACGCGGATCTCGCCCTCGTCGGGGCCGATGAGCCCCATGAGCATGCGCAGGGTGGTCGTCTTGCCCGCGCCGTTGGGCCCGAGCAGCCCGAGGACCTGGCCCTTCTCGACGCGGAAGGACAGCTCGCGCACTGCGTACCGGTCGACGGACTTGGCGTACTTCTTGGAAAGTCCGGTGATCTGGAGTGGTACGTCGGTGAGCGCGGGGTCCGGCGCGGGTGTCGCGGTCCGGCGGCGGGCGGTGAGCAGCAGACCGGCCGCGATGACGAGGGCGGCGGCCGGGAGGCCCCAGGTCCACCACGGGAGGGTGGCCGCCGCGGTCTTCACGGCGGGCGCGGTGGGGACGGTCAGCGGTCCGTCGGCGGTGACGCTGTACGTGGCGGGCTCGGCCGGGGAGGCGTAGCCGAGGTCGGTCGCGGAGAACACCAGCCGCAGCCGGTGTCCGGCGTCGAACTCGTGGTCCACGGCGGGCAGCGCCAGCTCGACCGGCTTGCCCTGCTGGTCGGGGGTGATGCGGTAGGGGGCGACGAGCTGGTGGGGCAGCACCTGCTGCCTGCCGTCCGGCGACACGTCGTACACCTTGCCGAAGAGCACCGCGTCCCGGTCGCCGTCGGCCTTCACGTTCACCTTCACGGTGGGCGTGCCGGTGACGCGTACGGAGGTGTCCAGCGGGGCGGACTCGAAGCGGGCGAACTGTCCGGGGAAGTCGAGCGAGAGACCGACGCCGAGGGAGGAGAGCTGGGCGAGTCCGCCGCCGACGCCGGGGACGGCGGAGATGGCGGGCGGCGAGGACCCCGCGGGGTTGCGGAAGGTCTTCGTCCCGCCGCCGAGCGCGATGTCCCGGCCGCCGGCGCGCAGCCCCGGGTAGGTGTCGCCGCTCGCGCCGCGCAGGAGGGCGGCGCCGTCGGTGGAGTCGACGCCTCCGGTACGGGTGACGCGGAATGCGGGCCCGGTGCCGGCGCCGGTGTCCTCCTTGAGATAGCGGTCGAACCAGGAGCCGACCCGGCCCTCGACCCGCCCGGTCTCGTTGTCGCCGCCGTCGTGCCCGCCCGCGATCCAGTCGACGGAGACGGGGGCGCCGTTGGCGCTGATGGCCTTCTGCATGGCGTCGGCCTGGCCGAGCGGGAAGAGGGAGTCGGACTGCCCCTGGAGGAGGAGCGAGGGGACCTTGATGCGGTCGGCGACGGCGGACGGCGAACGCTCGGTGAGGAGGCCGATCGCCTCGGCGTCGGGCTTGCCGCTGACGGCGACCCGCTCGTACATCTCGCAGAGCCGCTTCTCGAACTTCTCGCAGCCGCCGCCGGTGGTGATGAAGATCCCGGCCCAGAGCTTCTTGAAGACCCCGTCGGGGAAGAGGGCGTCGGCGAGGTTCCAGTAGGTGATCACAGGCGCGATGGCGTCGACCCGCTCGTCGTGGCCGGCGGCGAGCAGGGAGACGGCCCCGCCGTAGGAGGCGCCGGTGAGCCCGACCCGGGGGTCGCCCTTCGCGTCGAGCTCCACCTCGGGCCGCTCCGCGAGCCAGTCGATGAGCCGCGAGACGTCCCTGACCTCGTGGTCCGGGTCGTTGAGGGAGATCTCCCCGCCGGATTTGCCGAAGCCGCGCGCCGACCAGGTCAGCACGGCGTACCCGTCGGCGGCCAGCTTCTCGGCCTGGGCCCGTACGTCGTTCTTGCTGCCGCCGAAGCCGTGTCCGATGAGCACGGCGGGCCGCTTGCCGGAGCCTTCGGCGTGGAAGTACGAGGTGTCGATCGGCACCCCGTCCATGCGCAGCGTCCGGTCCTCGCGCTGCACGGCGGGCGTGCCGTCGTCGGCGACGGCGGTCCAGGTGCCGCCGCCCACGAGCACGACGAGCGCGGCGCCGACCGCGGCCCACCGGCCAGGTGTACGGGGCAGCAGGCGCCGCCATCGAGCAGTAGGGGTCTCCATCCCTCGACCCTAAGCGGAGGATGCAAGCCGGTTGCGTGCCGCCGGGGGGAGGCGGGCGGCCTCCCTGAGAGGTACGGTGCGCCCCCGCCGTACTCCGGACGCGGTACAGAATGCCTTCAGACCCCTTTCCCCGGGAGGCCATTGTGGACATTCGCCGCGCTACGACCGTCAGGGAACTCCTGGCCGCCGGCCACCTCTACGACGCACCGCCCCGTGAGGAGTGGGCCGCCCGCTTCCTCGCGGCGGACGGTCATGTGCTGCTGATCGCGTACGTGGACGGCTTCCCGGCCGGCTTCGTCACGGGCATCGAGATGCTGCACCCCGACAAGGGCACGGAGATGTGCCTGTACGAACTCGCCGTCGACGAACCGTTCCGACGCCAAGGCATCGGCAGGGCCCTGACACTCGCGCTCGTGGACATCGCCCGGGAGCGGGGGTGCTATGACCTGTGGGTCGGCGTGGAGGAAGGCAACGAGGCGGCGCTCGCGACATACCGGTCGGCGGGGGCGGGGGACGACGGCGGGTTCACGATGCTGACGTGGGAGTTCGGGGACGGTGCCGCGCAGGAGTAGGGCACCTCGTACGGGGTCGGGATACGGCTGGGGCGCTCCCGGGCGTCAACCCTGACCTTCGTCAGGGGCCGCTCCTGCCGTTCGGCCGCCGCGCCGGGCCGTGGTGCCTTCGTACGTTCGCAGCATGGCAAAGCACACACATCAACACCACTGGCCCGTGCGGCTGTTCGGGTCGGCCGCACTGCTGGCGTCGGCGGCGGCCGTGATCGGGACGCTGTCGCCCGGGGGCCTGGGGCGGCCCGGGCCGACCGAGGTCACGCAGGGGGCTTCCGTATCCCTCTACCGGTCGCTGACGGGAGCGGTCGGGGACGGTCCGGGGTGGCTGGGGCACCTCCTGGAGCTGTCCTCGGAGGCCACGCTGATCGTTCTCGGTCTGCTGCTGCTCGCGGTCTGCTGGACGGCGGTACGCCGGAGGGACACGGGCGCGGTGGCGGGGGCCGTACTCGTCGGCGCCGGGACGGTCGTGGCGTACGCCGTCAGCGAGGCGCTGAAGCTGATCGTCGACGAGGAGCGGCCGTGCCGGGCGCTGGACGGCGCCCGGGCGGTCGCCGCGTGCCCCGAGCCGGGCGACTGGTCGTTCCCGAGCAACCACGCCACCCTGGCCGCCGCCCTCGCGGTCGGGCTGGCGGTGCGGCGGCCCCGGCTCGCCGCCGTGACGCTGCCGTTGGCCGTGGCGGCGGCACTGCTGCGGGTCCTGGTGGGAGTCCACTACCCGCACGACGTGATCGCCGGCGTCCTGCTCGGCGGGGCGGTCGTCGCCTCGGTGCTCCTCGTGCTGGGCCGCCCGGCCGCGCTGCTCGTCTCAGCGCTGCTACGACGGTGGGGGTGGGGGCAGGATCCCGGCCTCGTGGGCGACGACGGCGGCCGCGGCCCGGTTGTCGACGCCGAGGCGGGCCAGGACGGAGCTGACGTGCGCCTTGACCGTGCCTTCGACCAGGTGCAGCCGCCGGGCGATCTGCCCGTTGGACAGCCCGCCGCCGAGGTGCGACAGCACTTCGCGCTCCCTGGGCGTCAGCCCGGCGACCCGCTCCCGGGCCGCGTCCCGCCGGCCGGCCAGGACCCCGACCCCGGTGGACGCGAGGTGCGCCACCACGCGGGCGGCGACCTTCGGTGAAAGATAGGCGGCGCCTTCGGCCACGGCCCGCACCCCGGCGACGAGTTCCTCGGGCTCGCCGGACTTGATCAGGAATCCTGCGGCACCGCAGCCCAGCGCCCGCAGGATGTAGTCGTCCTCGCCGAACGTGGTCAGCATGACGACGCCGGTGGTGGGCAGAGTGCGGCGGATCTCGGCCGCGGCGTCGATCCCGTTGGTCCCCGGCATCCGTACGTCGAGGACGGCCACGTGCGGGCGGTATGCCCGGGCCAGTTCCACCGCCTCGTGCCCGTCGGCCGCCTCGGCGACGACCTCGATGCCCGGGTCGGTGGCGAGGACGGCGCGCACGCCGGCCCGGATCATGGGCTCGTCGTCGGCGACGAGGACCCGGATGGTCCCGGCCGGGGTCGTGTGCGCCGGGATTGTGTGCGCCGCCCGGGTCGGGTGCGTGGGGGTCGCGTCCGCCGCCCCGGTCGCGTCCGCCGGGGCCGCGTCCGTCGCCCGGGTCGGGTGCGCGGGAGCCATGTCCGCCGGAGCCGTGTCCGACGCTCGTGCCGCCACCGGGCGGCTCATCGGGCGCTCACGGTGTCAGCGCGTCGCGGGAGACCAGCCTGCCGTCCCGGAAGCAGAGCCGGTACGCGTCTCCGGACCGGTCGTCGAAGCGGTCGGCCGTCATCGCGTAGAACTCGCACGTCACCCCTCGTTCCTCCGGCCCGGCGCCCGCCGGCCGCTCCGCCGACTGCCGGTCCGGCAGCACCTTCCGTATGTCGGCCCGATCCTGCCCCACCCGCATCCGCGCGTAGTCGCGCGGGTCGAGGACGGACCGGGACGCGGCCACCGTCTCCCACGTCCCGACCCCGGCGAGCAGCACCGCGCCCGCTGCCAGCGGCACCGCCAGCGCGGTGAGCAGGGTGCGGCGGACCCGCCGCCGCGCCCGCCGGTAGTCGGCCGGCCCGGGGCTCACCCCGCCGAAGGCGGGCCGGGGCGCGGGCTCGGCGGGGGCGTGGTGGGGCAGCCGGGCGTCGACGGTGAAGCCGCCGTCCCGGGGGCCGTGGTCGAGGGTGCCGCCGACGAGCCGGACGCGCTCGTCCAGCCCGATGAGGCCTCGCCCCCCATGCCCGGCGAGCCCCCCGCTCTCGTGCCCGGCACGTCCACGTTCCCCGAACCCGGCGAGCCCTCGGCCCCCCGGCCCGGCACGTCCTCGGCCCCCCTCCCCGCCCAGTCCACGCTCCCCGTCCCCGGCCAGTCCACACTCCCCGTACCCGGCGAGTCCCCGGCCCCCGTGCCCGGCCAGTCCACACTCCCCCTGCCCGGCAAGTCCTCGGCCTCCGCGCCCGGCAGGCAGTTCGCCCGGGGTCCCGCGCGGTGTCGCCGGATCTCCGTCGCGGACCACCACCCGGGTCTCGGTCGCCGTGTGCGAGAGCTCGACGCTCACGGGCCGGCCCGGCGCGTGCTTGGCCGCGTTGGTCAGGCCTTCCTGCACGACCCGGTGCGCGGCGCGTTCGACGGCGGGCGGAAGAGCCGCCGACGCCTCTCCGGCCACCGTCAGTACGACGTCGAGCCCGGAGGCGGCCGCGTCGCCGACGAGCCGGGCGATGTCGGAGTCCCGCGGCCCCTCCGGCGGGCCCTCGCTCTCCTCGCGGAGGACGCCGATCACCTCGCCGAGCCGCTCCACCGCCGCGCCGGCCCTGCCCCGGATGTCCTGGGCCGCCTGCCGGTGCCGCTCGTCCAGGCCGGGCGACAGTTTCAGGGCCCCGGCCGACAGGGCGATCAGGCTGAGGTCGTGGCCCAGCACGTCGTGCATGTCCCGGGCGATCCTGGCCCGCTCCAGCAGCCTCGCCTGCTCGGCTACCAGCTGCTTCTCCCGCTCCAGCTGTTCGGCCCTCTCCCAGCCGACCCGGACCAACTCCCGGTACTGACGTGAGAACCGTCCCACGAACCAGGGCACCAGCACGGCGAGGACGACCACCGCCACGAACTGCGTCCCGAGAGCGAGCAGGGACGGCGCCACCGCCACCGCCACCGCCCCGGCCACGAGCGTCCCGGCCAGGACCAGGACGACGGTTCGGCCGCGCCCGGGGCCCCGCCCCGCGACGAACGCGGCGATCGCGGTCGGCAGGCCCCACCACCAGCCGACCAGACTCAGCGCGCCGAAGGCCGCCGCGGCGGGCACCAGCAGGCCACCCGGGTCCGCCCACCTGGGGCCGGGCCCGCGAGCGGTCCTGTTCCTGGGGAAGAAGCTGTTCACGAGGGAGAGGCTACGGAGACCGGGAACCTTCCGGCACTGCCGAAAGTCACATCTCCGGCACCGGGGAAGCGCCCCGGACCGGCCGGGGCGCGGCGAGGTCGAGCGGTGTCTCCACGGGCAGCAGGGCCGCGGCCCTCTCGCGCTCCCCCGCCCGGACCGCCGCGTGGACCTCGCGTGCGAGCGGGGTGACGTCGCGGACGGACACGGTCCACTCGTCCGCGTACCGCCGGGCGGCCTCACCGCTCAGCCCGAGCTGGAGGGAGCGGTACGGGAGCGGGTTCAGGTCGAGGTCGCGTTCGGGGTCCCACTGGACCCGGGCGGGGGCGGTGCGCAGGCTGCGCTTCCAGGACGCGGCGTCGGCGTGCACATCGCGTACGTAGTGGGAGAGTTCGGCGTGCGCAAGGGCCCATTCCAGGCCGTTCCGGTCGATCTCGACGGCGAGGACGACCTCCTGCCCCTCCTTCGTGCCCCAGCCGCAGCGGTACATCATCCACAGGAAGCTGGGCTTGATCCAGGTCATCCGGTCCCGCTTCCAGGCCTCGGGGAACCGCCCGTCGCGTGCGGCGGGCAGCCCGATGGCGGGGCGGTACGCCTGGTAGACGGTGACGGTGGTGGCTGTCTGCCGGGCGCGGATCTCGTAACGGGGCGGGAGGGCCGGGATGTTCATGGGGCACAGGATGCCGGGCGGGGCGGTGGCCCGGCATCCGCTTTTCGCCGGGCGGGGCGGTGGCCCGGCATCCGCTTTTCGCCGGGCGGTACGGGCCCGCCGACACACCGGTCCCCGCCGACACCGAGGTGCGGACGGGGACCGGTGAGAACGGCGGAGGGGGCGGCCCTCAGTGGTTGCGCGGGAAGCCGAGGTCGACGCCGGCGGGGGCGTCGGCCGGGTCGGGCCAGCGGGTGGTGACGACCTTGCCGCGCGTGTAGAAGTGCACGCCGTCGTTGCCGTAGATGTGGTGGTCGCCGAAGAGCGAGTCCTTCCAGCCGCCGAAGGAGTGGTAGCCCACGGGCACCGGGATCGGGACGTTGACGCCGACCATGCCGGCCTCGACCTCCAGCTGGAAGCGGCGGGCCGCGCCGCCGTCGCGGGTGAAGATCGCGGTGCCGTTGCCGAACGGGGAGGCGTTCATGAGGGCGACGCCGTCCTCGTACGTGTCCACGCGGAGCACGCACAGCACCGGGCCGAAGATCTCGTCCCGGTACGCGTCGGAGTCGGTGGAGACCTTGTCCAGGAGGGAGAGGCCGATCCAGTGGCCGTCCTCGAAGCCCTCGACCGTGTGGCCGGTGCCGTCCAGGACGACCTCCGCGCCCTGGGCGGCGGCACCCGTGACATAGGAGGCGACCTTGTCGCGGTGGGCGGCCGTGATCAGGGGGCCCATCTCGGAGGCGGGGTCGTTGCCGGGGCCGATCGTGATCTTCTCGGCGCGTTCGCGGATCTTCGCGACCAGTTCGTCGCCGATCGCGCCGACCGCGACGACGGCGGAGATCGCCATGCAGCGCTCGCCCGCGGAGCCGTACGCCGCCGAGACCGCCGCGTCGGCGGCCGCGTCCAGGTCGGCGTCCGGGAGGACGAGCATGTGGTTCTTCGCGCCGCCCAGCGCCTGGACGCGCTTGCCGTTGGCGGAGGCGGTGGCGTGGATGTGGCGGGCGATGGGGGTGGAGCCGACGAAGGAGACGGCGGCCACGTCCGGGTGGTTCAGCAGGCCGTCGACGGCGACCTTGTCGCCGTGCAGGACGTTGAGGACGCCGTCCGGAAGGCCGGCCTCCGACGCCAGCTCGGCCAGCAGGTTGGCGGCCGAGGGGTCCTTCTCGCTGGGCTTCAGCACGAACGTGTTGCCGCAGGCGATGGCCAGCGGGAACATCCACATCGGCACCATGGCCGGGAAGTTGAACGGCGTGATGCCCGCGACGACGCCGAGCGACTGGCGGATCGAGGAGACGTCGACCCGGTTGGACACCTGGGTGGACAGCTCGCCCTTGAGCTGGGTGGTGATCCCGCACGCCAGCTCGACGATCTCCAGACCGCGGGCGACCTCGCCCAGCGCGTCCGAGTGCACCTTGCCGTGCTCGGCGGTGATCAGCGCGGCGATGTCGTCGCGGTGGGCGTCGAGCAGCGCGCGGTAGCGGAAGAGGACGGTGGTGCGCTGGGCGAGCGAGGAGGTGCCCCACGTCGCGTACGCGGCCTTCGCCGCCGCCACGGCCGCGTCGACCTCCTCCACGGAGGCGAGCGCGACCTGTGTGGTGACGGCGCCGGTGGCGGGGTCCGTGACGGGACCGTACTGGCCCGACGTGCCCTCCACTGTCCTGCCGCCGATCCAGTGGTTGACGGTCTTCGTCATGACGTACTCCTTCAGGCTTCTGGCCGCTCGGGCAGGTGCACGTGGCTTCGAGCGGGTTCGAGCGGGTTCAGGCGGGCTTCACAGATGGCGGCGTCGGGCGGCGACCTGCCGGTCGTACTCCTCCCGGGCCTTGACCGCCGCCGGGCGGCTCGCGGTCTCGGCTACCGGAACATCCCACCACGCCTGTGCCGGAGGGGGGCCCGACACTGTGTCGGGCGTTTCGGTCTCGACGTAGACACAAGTGGGGCCCTCCGCGTCACGGGCCTCGGAGAGTGCCGCGCGCAGGTCGTCGACGGTGGTGGCGCGCAGGACGCGCAGGCCGAGGGAGGCCGCGTTGGCGGCCAGGTCGACGGGGAGCGGCGGGCCGGTGAAGCCGCCGTCGGCGTCCCGGCGGCGGTAGGCCGTGCCGAAGCGCTCGGCGCCGACCGACTCGGAGAGGCCGCCGATGGAGGCGTATCCGTGGTTCTGGAGGATGAGCAGCTTCAGCGGCAGGTTCTCCTGGACGGCGGTGACGATCTCGGTGGGGTTCATGAGGTACGTGCCGTCGCCGACGAGCGCCCAGACGGGGCGGCGCGGCGTACGGACTCCGTGGGCGAGCAGGACGCCGATCGCGGCGGGGATCTCGTAGCCCATGCAGGAGTAGCCGTACTCGACGTGGTACTGGTCGCGGGAGCGGGTGCGCCAGAGCTTGTGCAGGTCGCCGGGGAGGGAGCCCGCGGCGTTGACGATGATGTCGTCCTCGGTGACCAGGGCGTCCAGCAGGCCGAGGACCTGGGTCTGGGTGGGGCGTGCGGTGGGGTCGGGGGTGGCGAAGGACGCCTCGACCCGTGCCTCCCACGCTTCCTTCGCGCCGGTGTACTCCGTCTCGTACGCCGGCGCGACCCGGTAGCCGCGTCCGGCGAGCGCCGCCGTGAGCGCCTCAAGGCCCGCGCGGGCGTCGGCGACCAGCGGGAGGGCGGCCAGCTTGTGGGCGTCGAAGCCGGTGATGTTGAGGTGGAGGAAGCGGACGGCCGGATCGGCGAAGAGCGTGCCGGAGGCGGTGGTGAAGTCGGAGAAGCGGGTGCCGATGCCGATCACCAGGTCGGCGGTGCGGGCCAGTTCGTCGGCGGTGGCGGTGCCGGTGTGGCCGATGCCGCCGACATCGGCCGGGTGGTCGTGGCGGAGCGCGCCCTTGCCCGCCTGGGTGGAGGCGACCGGGATGCGGGTCGCGGCGGTGAACGCGGCGAGCGTCTCCTCGGCCGCGCTGTGCCGGACCCCGCCGCCGACGACGATCAGGGGGCGGCGGGCGGAGCGTACCGCCCGTACCGCGGTCTCCAGTTCGTACGCGTCGGGGGCGGGCCTGCGGACGTGCCAGTCGCGCTCGGCGAAGAACTCCTCCGGCCAGTCGTACGCCTCCGCCTGCACGTCCTGCGGCAGCGCGAGCGTGACCGCGCCGGTCTCGGCGGGGTCGGCGAGGACGCGCATCGCCTGCAACGCGGCCGGGATCAACGCCTCGGGCCGGGTGATCCGGTCGAAGTAGCGCGAGACGGGGCGCAGACAGTCGTTGACCGAGACATCGCCCGCGTAGGGCACTTCCAGCTGCTGGAGTACGGGGTCGGCGGGGCGGGTCGCGAAGGTGTCGCCGGGCAGGAGGAGGACGGGCAGGCGGTTGATCGTCGCGAGGGCGGCCCCGGTGACGAGGTTGGTGGCCCCCGGGCCGATGGACGTGGTCACCGCGTGCGCGGAGAGCCGCCCCGACTGACGGGCGTATCCGACGGCCGCGTGCACCATGGCCTGTTCGTTGCGGCCCTGGAGGTAGGGCATGCGGTGCGCGGACCCGTTCCCGCCGCTGCCGTTCCTGTCGCTGCCGTTTCCGCCGCTGCCGTTCCTGTCGCTGCCGTTTCCGCCGCTGCCGTTCCGGTCACCGCTGCCGCCGCCGCCCGCCTCGACGAGTGCCTGGCCGATGCCCGCGACGTTCCCGTGCCCGAAGATGCCCCAGGTGGCGCTGATGAGCCGCTGCCGGCTGCCGTCGCGCTCGGTGTACTGCCGGGCCAGGAAGGCGACCAGGGCCTGAGCGGTGGTCAGCCTGCGGGTCGGCCCGTGGGGGCGCACGGGACGCGCCGGGTTCGCGGGACTCGTCGGGCTCAAGGCGTTACCTCCGGGCCGGGCGACGGATGCGCCGTGTACAGCGGGAGTCTGGCGTCGATCGGCTCGCCTGGCCAGGTGTCGCGGATCCATCGGTGGTCGGGGTGGTCGCGGATCAGCCAGGCGCGCTCCTCCCCCGGCCCGGCCATCACGTTCAGGTAGTACAGCGTCCGGCCGGGCGGGGCGATGGACGGGCCGTGCCAGCCGTCGGGGATGAGGACGGCGTCGCCGCCGCGCACTTCGGCGAGGACGTCCGTACCGCCGTCGCGCGACGGGGAGACCCGGTGGTAGCCGGTCCCGCCGTCCGCGACCTCGAAGTAGTAGATCTCCTCCAGTTCGCACTCCTCGCCCGGCACGTGTTCGTCGTGTTTGTGGGGCGGGTACGAGGACCAGTTGCCGCCGGGGGTGAGCACCTCGACGGCGATCAGCCGGTCGCAGTCGAAGGTGTCGGCGGCGGCGAAGTTGTTCACCTGGCGCGAGCAGGTCCCGGAGCCGCGCAGCTCGACGGGTACCTCCGGCGCGGGGCCGTAGCGAGCGGGGAGTCTTCGCTCGCACTTCGCTCCTGCCAGGGCGAAGCGGCCACCTGCGCCGGAGGCGATCTGTGCGTGGGAGTCGCGCGGTACGTAGGCGAAGTCGGAGACCCCGCTGAACACGCTCTCCCGGCCCAGCAGTTGAAAGGTCTCGCCTGCCGTACGCACCGTACATGCACCGGCCAACGGCAGGACGATCCATTCGCTTCCGCCGGTGTCGAGCGTGTGAACTTCTCCCGGTTCAAGCTCCAGCACCCGCAGGGCCGAACGGTCCCAGCCGGCCCGCTCGGGGTCGATGTCGACGGCGTACGCCCCGCGCGCGACGCTGCCGGCCGGCAGGTGGTACCGGTGGTCCCGCTCAGGGGGGTGATGCTTCGTCATGGCTCTTCCCTACCCGTGCCGAGCAGCGATACGGCGGTGTCGACGGCACACGTCACGTCCCCGTCGACCGGGTAGAGCAACGAGCGGCCCACGACCAGCCCCCGCACAGTGGGCAGCCGCAGCGCGTCGCGCCATTTCCCGTACGCGGCGTCCTGGTCGGCGCCGACCTCGCCGCCGAGCAGGACGGCGGGCAGGGTGGAGGCTTCCATCGCCCGGGCCATGGCGTCGGGGTCGTCGGTGACGGGGACCTTCAGCCAGGTGTACGCGGACGTCCCGGCAAGGCCCGACGCGATGGCGATGGAGGTCGCCACGGCGGCGGCGCCGAGATCGTTGCGGAGGCGGCCGTCGAGGCGCCGGCAGAGGAACGGCTCGACGAAGACGGGCAGCCGGTGCGCCGCCATCGCGTCGATGGTCCGGGCGGCGGCGTGCAGGGTGTCCAGCGAACCGGGGTCCTCGTGGTCGATGCGCAGCAGCAGCTTCCCCGCGTCGAACCCGTGGCGGACCAGGTCGTCGGGGCGGTGGCCGGTGAACCGGTCGTCGAGCTCGAACGCGGCGCCGGCCAGCCCGCCGCGGTTCATCGAGCCCATCACGACCTTGTCCTCCAGGGCTCCCAGCAGGAGGAGATCGTCCAGGACGTCGGCGGAGGCCAGCACCCCGTCGACGCCGGGGCGGGAGAGGGCGAGGCAGAGCCGCTCCAGCAGCTCGAAGCGGTTGGCCATGGCCAGGGACCGGTCCCCCACCGCGAGCGCGCCGCGCGCGGGATGGTCCGCCGCGATGATCATCAGCCGGTCGCCGGGGTGCCGGATCAGACTCCGCCGCTGCCGTCGCGCCGCGGCCTCGGCGATGGCCTCGGGGCGCTCGGCTCGCAGCCGCACGAGCTCGGCGAGGGAGGGCGCGAGAGGCGTCATGAGCCCGCTCCGGCGGGGGAACCGGGGGCCGGGGCGTCGGGGGCGGCGGCGGGGGCGTTGGGGGCCGCCGGTGCACCCGGGGCAGCCGGGGCGGCGGGGGCCGCCGGAGCACCCGGTGCGCCAGGGGCGTCGGGGGCCGCCGGAGCACCCGGTGCGCCAGGGTCGGCAGCCGGAGCGCCCCGGTCGGCCGTCACGGCTCCGGCCGCGAGGGCCCCCTCGACCTCGTCCGGGAAGGGCATCGCGGACGAGCAGGCGAGCCGGGAGGCGACGATGGCGCCGGCCGCGTTCGCGTACCGCACGAGGCGGTCCAGCGGCCACCCGGCGAGCAGCCCGTGGCAGAGCGCGCCCCCGAACGCGTCCCCCGCGCCGAGTCCGTTGACCACGTCCACCGGCAGGGGCGGGCAGTCGGCGGTGGTGCCGTCGCGGTGGACGGCGAGCACGCCCTTGGGGCCCTGTTTGACGACGGCGAGCTCCACCCCGGCCGCGAGCAGGGCCCGGGCCGCGGCGTACGGTTCGCGTTCGCCGGTCGCGATGCGGCACTCGTCGATGTTGCCGACGGCGACCGTGGCATGGGCCAGTGCTTCGCGGTACCGCGCGGGAGCCTCGGCGCTGTCGTCGCCGCCGTCCCAGAACATGGGCCGCCAGTCGAGGTCGAAGACGGTCGCCGTACGCGGCGCACCGGCCGGGCGGGCGTCGGCCGTCCTCGCACCGCGTGCCGCGAGGGCGGCCAGGGTGGCGGAGCGGCTGGGCTCGGCGCTGAGTCCGGTGCCGGTCATCCAGAAGATCCGGGCCTCGCGCACCGCGTCCAGGTCGAGCTCCGGCGCGTGGATCTCCAGATCGGGGGCCTTGGGGTGCCGGTAGAAGTAGAGCGGGAAGTCGTCCGGCGGGAAGATCTCGCAGAAGGTGACCGGGGTCGGATACTCCGCCACGGCCGTCGCCCAGCGGGCGTCCACCCCGAACCGTTCCAGTTCCTGGTGGAGATAGGCGCCGAAGGCGTCCTGCCCGGTCCGGGTGATCACGGCCGTCCGCCGCCCCAGCCGGGCCGCCGCCACCGCGACGTTCGTCGGGGAGCCGCCGAGGAACTTGCCGAACGTCTCGACCCGGGCGAGCGGTACCCCGACCTCCAGCGGGTAGAGGTCCACCCCGATCCGCCCCATGGTGATCACGTCGTACGGCTCAGGCATGCCCATCCCTTCGACCACCGGTGGCCGGCTGGTCCCAGGTCTAGTCCCCTCCCCGGAGCCCTGTCAATATTTTGTCCGGACATTCGGACGAAGCCTTGACACTCTTCGGCATGGGCCCCAAGGCTGGGCGGTATGACCCCCTCCGTCCGTCCCCCGGTCCGCATCCGCATCGGCTCGGCCCCCGACTCCTGGGGTGTCTGGTTCCCCGACGACCCGCGTCAGGTGCCGTGGCGGCGCTTCCTCGACGAGGTGGCCGAGGCCGGGTACGCGTGGATCGAACTCGGCCCGTACGGCTATCTGCCCACCGACCCGGCGCGGCTGGCCGACGAGACCCGTGAGCGGGGGCTCACCGTCTCCGCCGGGACCGTCTTCACCGGACTGCACCACGGCCCGGACGTCTGGGACCGGACGTGGGCGCATGTCGCGGACATCGCCGGACTGACCCGGGCCATGGGCGCCGAGCACCTGGTCGTCATTCCGTCCTTCTGGCGCGACGACAAGACGGGCGAGGTGCTGGAGGACCGGGTGCTCACACCCGCGCAGTGGCGTGAGCTGACCGCGCAGACGGAGCGGCTGGGCCGGGAGGTCCGGGAGCGGTTCGGGCTGCGCATCGTCGTCCACCCGCACGCCGACACCCACATCGACACCGAGGAGAACGTCAACCGCTTCCTGGACGCCACCGATCCGGATCTCGTCTCGCTCTGCCTGGACACCGGGCACTACGCCTACTGCGGCGGGGACAGCGTCAAGCTCATCGAGACGTACGGGGAACGCATCGGCTACCTCCACCTCAAGCAGGTCGATCCGGAGATCCTGGCGACGGTGGTCGCGGACGAGGTGCCGTTCGGCCCGGCGGTGGCCAGGGGTGTGATGTGCGAGCCGCCCGGCGGGGTGCCCGCCCTGGAGCCGGTCCTGGAAGCGGCCCGGGCCCTGGACGTCGATCTGTTCGCGATCGTGGAGCAGGACATGTATCCGTGCCCGCCGGACAAGCCGTTCCCCATCGCCCGCCGCACCCGGGAGTTCCTGCGCTCCTGCGGAAGGCCCGGCGCCCCGGCCTGAGCCCGCCGGGTGCGTCGGGCTCCGCCCCTCGGCTGCCCGTACCGCCCCGTAACGCCCTGGCCGCCCCGCGTGCCCCCGGGTGCCCCGACTGCCCCGACTGCCCCGACTGCCCCGGGTCAGACTCCCGTGCTTCCGTCGACGCGTTCGCGGATCAGGTCGGCGTGGCCGCAGTGGCGCGCGTACTCGCCGATCATGTGGGTGTAGATCCACCGCAGGGTGACCTGCGCGCCCATGAACGGGCTGGTGTCGTCGAGCGCCCGGGCCGCGCAGTTCTCCCGGGCCCGTGCCACCTCGGTCTCCCACTGGGCGAGCGCCCGCTCGTGGGTGGAGTCCTCGGTCAGCTCCCAGCCGCCGTCACGGCCCTCGGCTCCGTCCCCGCCGTCGGCCGGAGGAGCGTGGAGCGGCGGGGCGTCCTCCTGCGCGAGCACGCGGCGGAACCAGTTGCGCTCGACCTCCGCCAGGTGCTGGAGCAGTCCGAGCAGCGTGATCGGCGACGGCGCCGCAGACGCCTCGCGCAGCCGCTTCTCGGGCAGGTCCGCGCACTTCTGGGCGAGGGTGGCGCGGTAGAAGTCGAGCCAGCTCTCCAGGGAGACGCGTTCATCGGCGACCAGAGGGGGCATCAGGCGTTCGGAAGTGCTCATGGTCCCCATCGTGACACCCGGGTCCGACAGCGGCTCCGCCTCGCACCAATGGCCCCGGTTCATCCGTTCTGCCACAGGAGTCACCGTTTCGGAACACATATCTCGGTTACGCGTGGTTTCTGTCACAGTCGGTCGACAGCCACACGCCGCCTGGCGCCCGGGGTCGTTCAACCGAGCACGGACTGAATGATCGTCAGTCTGTGCTGCGGAGCGCAGCAGAGCAGAGAAGCGCTGAGAGGTGTCACCGATGACCGACAGAACGCTCTGGTCCTACAAGGACATCGCCGCGCACATCCAGGTCCAGCCGGACACCGTCCGCTCCTACCGCAAGCACGGGCTCCTGCCCCCGCCCGACCAGGTGCAGAACGGGAAGCCGTACTGGTACGGAGACACCGTCCGCGCGTGGGTCGCCTCCCGCCCCCGCAACCGGGGCCGCTGACACCCCTGCCCGCACAGCGACCCCGAGCGCACAGTGCCCCGCCATCCCCCGCCCGGGGCCCGCCCTCCCCGGGCCCGGGCCCGTCAGCCCCGTCCCGTCAGCCCCGGGTGGGCGCCCGGAAGTGGGCCGTCCAGAGGAACGGCTTCCCGAAGAGCGGGGATTCGGGAGCCTCGTCGTTCATCCGGCGCAGCTCGATCTCCGTCAGGCCGGAGAAGACGTGCCGCAGCGCCTCGGGTGAGTAGGCGAGCCCGCCCTGGAGGCCGCCCGTCCGGTAGAGCTCGGCGTCCGGCAGCTCCGAGCCCATCCCGCCCTCCCCGGCGGCGAAGCAGGTGAGCGTGAAGTGGCCGCCGGGCGCGAGGCAGCGCTCCAGGAGGGCGAGGTAGCTGATGCGCCGGTGGGGCGGCAGGTGGTGGAAGCAGCCGGAGTCGTGGATCAGGTCGTAGGGCCCGGCCAGGGCGGCCCCGGCCGCCGTCAGGGCGAACGCGTCACCTCGGTGGAACCGAACGCCGTGGACTCCTGTGCTTTCCGCCCGCTCCCGTGCCCAGGCGATCGCTTCCCGGGAGAGGTCGACCGCGTCGACGTCGAAGCCGAGCGAGGCCAGGTGCAGCGCGTTGCGGCCGGGCCCGCAGCCGAGGTCGAGCGCACGGCCCGGGGTGATCACCCCCTGGCGGAGATACCCGTCCAGGCTCTCGTCGGGCTTCTCCACGAAGAACGGCACCGTCTTCGAGCGGTCCGCGTAGAAGTCGTCCCACCAGGACGCCCCGCCGGCCGTCCACCGGTCCGCCGCCGGGGCGAACAGCCCGTCCATCAGTGCCAGCACATCGTCCGCCGTCGTCACGTTCCGGTCCATCCGGGCCCCCTTTTCCGATGAGGTAATTCTAGACAGTCGGAGCATGAATGCCCAGGTCAGCGGCCCTTTGCCGATGCCGCGGGCAGGCCCCTGGCGTCTTCCGGGGCGGGCGGGGAGGCCGGCCCACCGGCCTCCCCCTGTTCGGTGCCCCGCGGACCCTCCGGGGCCTGCTCCGGGGGTGTTCCCGGCGTCCCCGAGGGCTGTTTCCGAACAGCTTCCCCGCCCCCTTCGCTGAGGCCGAACCTGCGGTGGAGGGAGCGCAGAGGCGCGGGGGCCCACCAGGTGGAGCGGCCCATCAGCTTCATCACCGCGGGGACCAGCAGGCCCCGCACCACCATGGCGTCCATCAGGACGGCGAGGGCGATGCCGAGTCCCAGCATCTTGGTGTTGGTGACCCGCGAGGTGCCGATGGCCACCATGACCACCGCGAGGATCACGGCGGCCGCGGTGATCAGTCCGCCGGTGTGCCGGAGTCCGAAGGTGACGGAGTGCTCGTGGTCGCCTGTGCGGTCGTGCTCCTCCTTGATCCGGGATATCAGGAAGACCCCGTAGTCCATGGAGAGTCCGAAGGCGACGCAGAACATCAGGACGGGCAGCGTCGTCTCGATGTCGCCCGTGCTGGTGAAGGCGAGCAGCCCGGAGAGATTCCCGTCCTGGAAGACCCAGACCACCGCTCCGAACATCGCGGTCAGGCTGAGGGCGTTGAGCACGACCGCCTGGAGCGGGATGAGCACACTGCCGGTGAGCAGGAAGACCAGGAGCAGGGTGGCCACCACGATGATCCCCACCGCCCAGGGCAGCCGGTCGCCTATGGCGTCCTTGGAGTCGACGAGGACGGCGGCCGTGCCCGTCACCGAGGTGTCGAGGGAGGAGGCGGAGGGCACGGCCCTCAGGTCCCGTACGAGCTGCTGGGCCTTCTCGCCGACGGCTTCCCCCTCGGGCAGCACGCCGTAGAAGGCGACGGATTCCCCGGTGACCGGGCCGTCGACCCGCAGGACGCCGGGGAGCCGCTCGATCCGGCCCTTCAGCTCCGCGTACTCGGCGGGGGACCCCTGGCCCTCGGCCAGCACCTCCAGGCCGCCGCCGGGGCTGCCGGGGAACCCTTCGCGGATGTGCTCCTGGACGACCCGGGACTCCGCTCCGGCCGGCAGCTGACGGTCGTCCGCCGTGCCGAACTTGACACCCAGGAAGGGCAGTCCGAGCAGCAGGAGTCCAACGGTGGTGACGACGGCGAAGAGGGGCGCCCTGCGCATCACCAGCACGGCCAGCCGCGCCCACCCCCTGCCGGGCGCCGCACCGGCGTCGGCGGTCGCCTTCTTCCGGCGACGGAACAGGCGTCGCAGGTCCAGCGAGTTGACCCGGTGGCCGAGCAGCACGAGTGCGGCGGGCAGCAGGATCAGCGCGGCAGCGGCGGCCAGGAGGACCACGGCGATCCCGGCGTAGGCGAAGGACCGCAGGAAGTACTGCGGGAAGACGAGCATGGCCGACAGGGACACCGCCACGGTCAGCGCCGAGAACAGCACCGTACGCCCGGCGGTCCGCAGCGTCGTGCCCACCGCGCTCCGGGGGCCCGCCCCGCCGGCCAGCTCCTCGCGGAAGCGGCGGACGATGAACAGGGCGTAGTCGATGGCGAGTCCGAGGCCGAGCGCCGTGGTGAGGTTCATGGCGAAGACCGAGACGTCGGTGAACTCCGTCAGGCCCCGCAGTACGGCGTTGGTGCCGAGGATGGCGACGATGCCGACGCCCAGCGGCAGCATCGCGGCTACGGCGCTGCCGAAGACCATGACCAGCAGGACGAGCGTCACCGGCAGGGCGATCAGCTCGGCCCGCAGCAGATCCTCCTGGATGATCGTCTGCATCTCGTGCTGCACCGCCACGGGTCCGCCGAGGGAGACCGTCACCGGCCCCCGCTCCCCCGCGAAGGCCGGGGCGATCCGGTCGAGGGTCTCGCCCGCGGTCTTCTCGTCGCCCCCGATCCGGGCGGCGATGACCGCCTCGTGACCGTCCTCGGAGCGCAGGGCGGGGGACGCGGTCTCCCAGTAGGACCCGATGCCCGAGATCCCCGGCTCGGCCTTCAGCCGCTCGACCAGGCGGGTGGCTTCGGCGGCCACCGCCGGGTCGTCGACGGTCGCGGAGCCGCTGTCCACCAGCAGGAGCAGGTTGGGCTGGGAGGCGGGGAACTCCCTCGCCAGCACCTCGGTCGCGTAGGTCGACTCGGCGTCGGGGGCCTGCCAGCCGCCGCTGCCCATCCGGTCCGCCACCCCGCTCCCCGCGAAGACGGCGAGCGCGGTGATCACCAGCGCGGCCAGCAGCGCGAGCCGCGGCCGGGCGGTGACGAACCGGGTCCAGCCGCCGATCGAGGGCGGCGCGGAACGGTTGACTTCGGACATGGTGCGGTGTCCCCTTCACCGAGACCCGGGCAGGCACAAGGCAGCATGGGTCGGTCGTTGCCACTTACCCTGGCAAACACGAGTAGTCGCTCGCGTTTCACTAGAATGCGAGCGAGCACTCGTATTTGTCAACCGCATCATGAGAGCCGGGGATTGACCGTGTCGGAGGCCAAAGCCACCAAGGGCGCCGCAGCGGACGGAGCGGATGACGGAGCGCCGGGATCCGCACGCCCGCGTCGCCGCCAGGCCCGCGGCGAGGCCCGTATCGCCCAACTGCTCCAGGCCGCCGCCAGCGTCTTCTGCACCAGCGGCTACACCGCGTCGAGCACCAACGCCATCGCCCGCGAGGCCGGAGTGTCGCCGGGCACGCTCTACCAGTTCTTCCCGAACAAGGAGGCCATCGCCGTAGAGCTGGGCGACCAGCTGCTCAACCGCTGGCGGGACACCTACGGCGCCGCCTTCACCCAGAGCCATATCGAGCTGCCGCTCGACCGCATGCTGGACGCCATCCTCGACCCGCTGATCGCCTTCAACTGCGAGAACCCGGCCTTCTCCGTCCTGATGCACGGTTCGGAGATCCCCGGCCGGATCACCGAGGAGCACGACACGCTGCACGCCACGATGCTGACGCGGGTCGAATCGGTCCTCGCCGGCTACCTCCCGGACGTGCCGGGCGACCAGGTCCGCCGCATCGCCGACATGACCTTCATGCTCTTCAAGGCCGGGCTGGACCTGATCATGGCCCACGAGGGCGAGGAGCGTGCGGCCTACACCCATGAGCTGAAGACGATCATGTTCCGCTACCTGGACCCCCTGGTCGGCGACGATGTGCGCTGCCGGGCCCAGCAGGCGCCGTAGGCGTCGCAGGCGACCCGCACACACCCGGGACGACCACGGGACCGGCGCACGGCGATCCGCCGGATCGCATTCATACCCCCTAGGGGTATAGTGTGGATACGGCGGGACGCCAGGGAGTCCTCCACGGCCCCCCACGCCCCGCCACGCCGCCGAAACGTGTTCGCGAAGAGGAGAACGTCATGACCGCCGAGACAGAGACCACCCAGTCCACCGGTTCCTGCTGCACGCCCACCGGTTCCTGCCACGACGGCGCGACCGACGTGCAGATCGACCAGACCGACGGGGTCACCACCGTGTACCAGGTCAAGGGCATGACCTGCGGCCACTGCGAGGGCTCCGTTTCGGAGGAGATCTCCGGGATCGCGGGCGTGACCTCGGTCGCGGCCGTCGCCGCCACCGGCCTGGTCACCGTCACGTCCAAGGCCCCGCTGGCCGAGGACGCCGTCCGCGCCGCCGTCGACGAGGCCGGGTACGAGCTCCTCGGCCCGGCCGCCTGAAGGCCGATCAGAGCAGCCACCCCGTTCGCCGTCGGGCCGCACCTCACCAGTCGCTACAGGTGGGGTGCGGCCCGATCCGCGTCTCCCAGGAGCTCGGCCCGTACGGCGGTCGTGGCGGCCCGGAACGGGGAGGCCCGGAGCCGGGGGACCCGGGGCCGGTTCGGGGTGACGGACGCCGCCGAGGACAGCAGTGCGGCGTCCGCGAGCGAGCCGCGCACCCCGGGTCGGCGATGGGCACCGGGGCGGATGCGGCGATCGAGGCGAGCGACCTCACACCGGTTCGTGGAGATCTCAAGGTGACGGCTGCCGCGTTTCGCCTCTCCGGGCGTACGCTGGCCACCACCAGGGGCAACCCCTTCCGGGCCTTCGGGTACCACGTCGCGACCTTACCCCTGGCTGTAACTGGCCTGCTCAACCCTATGATCGCGGGAGCCGCCATGGCGTTTTCGTCCGTGTTCGTCGTCACGAACGGCCTACGGTCGCGTGCCTTCACGTAACTTCCACAAAGAGATTTAGATCACACCGGTTTCGGGGTAACCATCCGGTGGGTTCGTGAGTCTTAGAGTGCGAGCCAAGGATGTCTTGGGGGACGTCCGATGGAGTGTCTTGGGGGACGCTCCTGTGGCAAGCGTTGGCCGGGGCACGTGCACCGGGGAGCTTTGAGCGGCCCTCCCGTGCGTACGTACCCCGGCGGACCGCAGCACAACAGAACAACGGGAGCTTCGGCTCCCCGCAGACGCCCGGCCGGATCCCGTGGGGGGAATCCGCTCCGGGATATGGGAAACGCCCCGACCGTCGACCCGTGGGGGGATCGGCGGCGGGGCGTTTCTCGCTTTCCAGCCCGCTCAACCCTGTACGCGCCCCGCAGGAGCCCGCTCCACCGCCGTACGCGCCCCGCGCAAGCCCCGTACAACGCCGAATCGCCCCGGACACCGCGCTCTGTGCGAAGCGCGGTACGCGGGGCGAAGGCAGTCGGCCGAAAAGGCCGGGCAGTACAGGGGGTTACGAGGTCCGGGTCAGCGGCCCTCGACCGGGACGAAGTCGCGCAGGACCTCGCCGGTGTAGATCTGACGCGGGCGGCCGATGCGAGAACCCGGCTCCTTGATCATCTCGTGCCACTGGGCGATCCAGCCGGGAAGCCGGCCGAGCGCGAAGAGCACGGTGAACATCTCGGTCGGGAAGCCCATGGCCCGGTAGATCAGACCGGTGTAGAAGTCCACGTTGGGGTAGAGGTTGCGCGAGACGAAGTACTCGTCGGAGAGCGCGTGCTCCTCCAGCTTGAGCGCGATGTCGAGCAGCTCGTCGGACTTGCCGAGCGCGGACAGCACGTCGTGCGCAGCGGCCTTGATGATCTTGGCGCGCGGGTCGAAGGACTTGTACACCCGGTGGCCGAAGCCCATCAGGCGGACGCCGTCCTCCTTGTTCTTCACCTTGCGGATGAAGGAGTCGACGTCGCCTCCGTTGGCCTGGATGCCTTCCAGCATCTCCAGGACCGACTGGTTGGCGCCACCGTGCAGAGGGCCCCACAGCGCCGAGATGCCGGCGGAGATCGAGGCGAACATGTTCGCCTGCGAGGAGCCGACCAGACGCACGGTGGAGGTCGAACAGTTCTGCTCGTGGTCCGCGTGCAGGATGAGCAGCTTGTCCAGCGCCGAGACGACGACCGGGTCCAGCTCGTACTCCTGGGCGGGGACCGAGAAGGTCATGCGCAGGAAGTTCTCGACGTACCCGAGGTCGTTGCGCGGGTAGACGAAGGGGTGCCCGATCGACTTCTTGTAGGCGTACGCCGCGATCGTCGGAAGCTTCGCCAGGAGGCGGATCGTCGAGAGGTGACGCTGCTGCTCGTCGAACGGGTTGTGGCTGTCCTGGTAGAACGTGGACAGCGCGCTGACGACCGAGGACAGCATGGCCATCGGGTGGGCGTCGCGCGGGAAGCCGTCGAAGAACCGCTTGACGTCCTCGTGCAGCAGCGTGTGCTGGGTGATCTCGTTCTTGAAGGTCGCCAGCTCGTCGACCTTCGGCAGATCGCCGTTGATCAGCGTGTACGCGACCTCGAGGAACGACGAGCGCTCGGCGAGCTGCTCGATCGGGTATCCGCGGTAGCGCAGAATGCCCTGCTCACCGTCGAGGTACGTGACGGCGGATTTATAGGCGGCGGTGTTGCCGTATCCGCTGTCCAGCGTCACCAGGCCGGTATTGGCCCGGAGCTTCCCGATGTCGAAGCCCTCGTCGCCGACGGTGCTGTTGATCACCGGGTAGGTGTACTCGTCGTCGCCGTACCGCAGTACTACAGCGTTGTTGGTGTGCTCGCTCACGTCATCCCTCACCGACGTAGTGCCTCTTCTTCGAGGTGCCCTGACTGTCTTCCACCCTCCCCCATTCGGCTCAGGAGAGTGCACTCGGGGTCGTCCATTGGACTCATTGGCGGCACTGAGTGCCGCCAACTTACTCATCCTGCCCCCTTGACTGCGGTTCCGGAAGACCTCCGTGATGTTTCCCACCGATTTGATCGATCATTTTTGCCACGGCTCACGCGAAGTCTTCTCCCGAGCCGCCCCGGAGCCGGAAATCCAGTGCCGTACAGCGTCTGCCTGCGGAAACCGTGCGGACCGCCTGGCTGATCGCCTTACGGGAGCCGACCAGGACCACCAGCTTCTTGGCCCTCGTCACGGCCGTGTAGAGCAGGTTGCGCTGGAGCATCATCCAGGCACTGGTGGTGACGGGGATGACGACGGCCGGATACTCGCTGCCCTGGGAGCGGTGGATGGTCATGGCGTACGCGTGGGCCAGCTCGTCCAGCTCGTCGAAGTCGTACCCGATCTCCTCGTCCTCGTCGGTGTGGACGGTGAGCTTCTGTTCGTCCAGGTCAAGGCCGGTGACGACGCCGACCGTGCCGTTGAAGACGCCGTTCTCGCCCTTGTCGTAGTTGTTGCGGATCTGGGTGACCTTGTCGCCGACCCGGAAGACCCGGCCGCCGAACCGCTTCTCGGGGAGGTCGGGGCGGCCCGGGGTGATGGCCTGCTGGAGCAGCCCGTTCAGGTTCCCCGCGCCCGCCGGGCCCCGGTGCATCGGGGCGAGTACCTGCACGTCACGGCGGGGATCGAGGCCGAATTTGGCCGGGACGCGACGGGCCGCCACATCGACGGCCAGCTTGCCCGCTTCCTCCGTCTCGTCCTCCACGAAGAGGAAGAAGTCGCTCAGCCCCTCCGTGAGCGGCGGCTGCCCGGCGTTGATCCGGTGGGCGTTGGTCACGACGCCGGACTGCTGGGCCTGGCGGAAGATCCGGGTGAGCCGGACGGCGGGGACCGGGCCGCCCTCCGCGAGCAGATCGCCCAGCACCTCCCCCGCGCCGACCGAGGGCAGTTGGTCGACGTCGCCCACGAGGAGGAGGTGGGCACCGGGTGCCACCGCCTTCACGAGCTTGTTGGCGAGCAGCAGGTCGAGCATCGACGCCTCGTCCACGACGACCAGATCCGCGTCCAGCGGGCGGTCCCGGTCGTAGGCCGCGTCGCCGCCCGGCTTCAGCTCCAGGAGCCGGTGCACGGTGGACGCCTCGGCCCCGGTCAGCTCCGACAGGCGTTTGGCGGCGCGCCCGGTGGGGGCGGCGAGCACGACCTTGGCCTTCTTGGCCCGGGCCAGCTCGACGATGGAGCGTACGGTGAACGACTTCCCGCAGCCGGGGCCGCCGGTCAGGACGGCCACCTTCCGGCTGAGCGCGAGCCGTACGGCCTGTTCCTGCTCGGGCGCGAGGGTGGCCCCCGTACGGGTGGCGAGCCAGGCCAGGGCCTTGTCCCAGTCCACGTCCCGGAAGCCCGGCATGCGGTCCTCGCCGGTCTTCAGCAGGCGGCGCACCTGCCCGGCGAGGGACAGCTCGGCCCGGTGGAAGGGGACGAGGTAGACAGCGGTGATCGGTTCGCCGCCCTCGGGGGACGGCACCTTCTCCCGTACGACGCCCTCCGGATCGGCGGCCAGCTCGGCCAGGCACTCGATGACCAGCCCGGTGTCGACCTGGAGCAGCTTGACGCCGTCCGCGATGAGCCGCTCCTCGGGGAGGTAGCAGTGCCCCTGGTCGGAGGACTGGGACAGGGCGTACTGGAGGCCGGCCTTGACCCGCTCGGGGCTGTCGTGCGGAATGCCGACAGCCTGGGCGATCCGGTCGGCGGTGAGGAAGCCGATGCCCCAGACGTCGGCGGCCAGCCGGTAGGGCTGGTTCTTCACGACGGAGATCGAGGCGTCCTCGTACTTCTTGTAGATGCGGACGGCGATGGAGGTGGAGACCTCGACGCTCTGGAGGAAGACCATGACCTCCTTGATCGCCTTCTGCTCCTCCCAGGCGGTCGCGATCATCTTCGTGCGCTTGGGGCCGAGGCCGGGGACCTCGACCAGACGCTTCGGCTCCTGCTCGATGATGTCGAGGGTGTCGACGCCGAAGTGGGTGGTGATCCGGTCGGCCATCACCGGCCCGATCCCCTTGATCAGCCCGGAGCCGAGATAGCGGCGGATGCCCTGGATGGTGGCGGGCAGCACGGTGG